>CAMBWM010000194.1 GCA_945871335.1 Polaromonas sp. YR568
CTTGCGCAAACAAGCGGCCCAGCGCCAGCAGCAGCCCGGTCCACAGCGCTGCCTGGCTGACAGCCGGCTCAACCGGTTCAAACCAGCGCTCAAAGCCACCATGCAGCGCGTTGTAATCGGTGGGTTGCCAATGTGCCCGGTGCGGCATCTCTTGCAAGGAGTTGCCTGCCAAGGTCTGAACGTAGCAGGCGTGGCGGCGATGTCTGTAGTGGCCGCCGTCACGCAAATGGGTGTCTGGTGGCAGGCGATCCCAGCTATTTGCAAGGGCTGGCCACTGGCCTTGCCAGTCGGCAGCGGGCAGGCCCAGTGTGGCTTTGAGTTCGGCTGGCTGCAGCAGACTCAGTCCGTCTTGCAGCAGAGCCTGGGCGGCAGGTTTGGGGGCGGTGGCGATGTTGAACATAGCCCGCTATTTTGCGCTCGGCTGCGAACATAATCACAGCGCAAGGAGAAGCCCATGTTGTACAAGTTCAAATCTAAAAATGCGGGCGATGTCATCATGCTAGAGCCGCACGGTCGGCGGGTGCTGGAGATCATCGGTAAAGAGGCTGGACCCAAAGGCATCATCCTGCCAGAACAGATGCCTGCCGCTCTGCTGGACCTGCGCGCGGCCATTGAACAGGAAGAATTGCTAGAGCGTCAGCAGCAACTGGCGCAGAACGCCGAGCAAAAGAATCAGCCCCCAGGCATTGCACTGCGCCACCGCGCACTGCCTTTCATGCAGATGCTCGAGGCATGCCACCGGCAGGGCGATAGCGTGATGTGGGGCGTCTGAGCGCCCTTCATCAGTCAGGCTTTCAGTCGACTTTAGCGCCGGAGTCTTTCACCACTTTGGCCCATTTGGTGATTTCAGAATCGATCAGACGCGCAAATTCCTGGGGTGTGTTGCCGCTCGGAATCGCCCCCTGGCCCAGCATTTTTTCTTTGATGGCTGGTGAGTTCAGCGACTTGACCACTTCCTGCTGAATACGGTTGACGATGTCAGGTGGTGTGCCGACAGGCGCCAGCAGGCCAAACCAGCTGCTCGCTTCAAAACCCTTGAGCTTGCCAACGTCTTCAAGCGTGGGCACATCCGGCAGTGCGCCCGAGCGCTGGCTGCTGGTGACGGCAAAGGCCTTGAGCTTGCCGCTCTTGATGTGCGGCATGGACGATGGCAAGTTGTCAAACATCACGTCCATGTTGCCGGCCACCAGGTCAAGCAAAGCCGGGTTGGAGCCGCGGTAAGGAAAGTGAACCATGAAGGTGCCGGTCATGCTCTTGAAGAGTTCGCCCGCCATGTGGATGGAGGTGCCGTTCCCGCTGGAAGCCATGTTCAGCTTGCCGGGGTTCGATTTGGCGTATTTGATGAAATCAGGCACGCTGTTGATACCCAGCGTACGGGCTTTTTCAGCGTTCATTACCATCACGTTGGGCACGCCTGCGACCAGGGTGATGGGTGCGAAGTCCTTGACCGGGTCAAAGGGCATCTTGTCATACAGCGACTTGTTGATGCCATGCGTGCCCACCGTGCCCATGACCAGGGTGTAACCATCAGCCGGAGACTTGGCCACCACGTCGGTGCCCAGGTTACCGCCGGCGCCGCCACGGTTGTCAATCACGAAAGGCTGACCAAAGGCCTTGCTCAACTCCGGTGCGATGGCACGGGCCAGAATGTCGGTCGTGCCGCCGGCTGCAAAAGGCACGACGATCCTAACTGGCTTGCTTGGCCAGCTCGATTGCGCCAGAACTGGCAGTGCCGCCAAGCTGCTCAAGCCGGCCAGTGCGAGGCTGCGCAGCAAAAGTCGGCGTGGTGAGGGGGTGCGTGACATGGGCTTTTCCTGATCAAAGTTGGATGAAAAAAATCTGCACCAATCCGCATGGTGCAACACTAGGCGTCTTTGTACTGCCGAGTACGGAAAGTTGGGCGTGGGATAACCCGTAGCGAGCGTGTCCGGGCATGAAAAAACCGCCTGAACCCGAAGGTGCAAGCGGTTTTAAGGGGGCTAACTGGCTAGCGATCAGTCAGCGTACTTGCCAGCCGCATCAATGGCGATCTTGAGCTTGGCGGTTTCTGCGATCACGAAGGCTTTGTGGTTAGCGGGTTCGACACGGTTATCAGTCACAACAACAGCACCCAGACCTTCTTGTTTTTTGATGAACTCGGGGTCTTTCAATGCGATTTTCAGGGCGTCGTTGAGCTGTTTGAGCACAGCCGGTGGCGTACCTTTGGGTGCGTACAAACCGTGCCAGACGGTCAGATCGAACCCTTTCATGCCCATTTCATTGAGAGTTGGGTAGTACTTGAGCAGTTTGTGGCTGCTCAATGGCTTGGCAGTGGTGACCGCGAATGCTTTGACGCGGCCGCCTTCAATTTGGCCGGTGGTGTTGGTGGTCTGGTCGCACATCACATCGACCTGACCGCCCACCAGGGCGTTCATGGCTGGAGCCGTGCCGCCAAAGGGAATGGTTGTCATGGCTTCCGTGGCCTGCAGCCGCGATTGCCACATCAGCCCGCACAGGTGAGAGGCTGAACCCAGGCCGGCGTG
Organism: Polaromonas sp. YR568; assembly: GCA_945871335.1. The sequence continues at coordinate 2,523 of CAMBWM010000194.1, forward strand.
GGCAATGTTCAGCTTGCCGGCATTGGCGCGGATATAGTTTTCGAAGTCACGGTAAGTGTTGGCTGGCAACTGTGGCTTGCCGATAAGCGTCATCGGCACCTCATTGATCATGCCAAGGAACTCGAAGTCGTCAGCGACCTTGAAAGTCAGTTTGCGGTACAAGCCGGGTACAGCGGCCATTCCAATATGGTGAACCAGCAGACTGTGGCCATCTGGCGCAGCCTTGGCGACCTTGGCCATGCCGATACTGCCGCCGGCGCCGGCAACGTTTTCGACAACAAAGTTGGCGCTGCCGCCCATGGCTTTGCGCATGGCTTCAGCCAGGTCACGCGCAACACGGTCGGTTGGGCCACCTGCAACAAATGGCACTGCCAATGAAACAGGCTTGGTACCGGGAAAGGTCTGAGCCTGGGCAAAGATGGCGGTGGCAGCAAGCGCCAAGACAAAAAGTTTTTTCACGAGAGACTCCTATTGTTGAAGCACTGATTTTAAGGCCAACGCCAAAATGCTCCCCCTAGGTGATTACCTAAGGGCAAGCCCGATAAAAAGGTTGAATAAAAGGTTTTATTTGTAGCTGCGGGCGTCTTGGATGACCAAACCGTCGTTGGGCAGGCTGCCCGGGTTGACGCATTCCACGTCGCCACGCAGTTTGGTGACATCGCGGATGGCCGCACCAATGCGAGCCTGCAGGTCTTCGGGGCGGCTGGCCGTCTCTACCTGAAGGGTCATGGCATCGTTGGCCATTTCGCCGCTGACCACCAAGCGCGCCTTGATGACCTCTGGAAAGCGTTTAGCGATATCGGCAATTTGTCCGGGGTGTACAAACATGCCGCGTATTTTGGTGGTCTGGTCGGCGCGACCCATCCAGCCCTTGATGCGCGTGTTGCTTCGCCCGCTGGGACAGGTCCCCGGCAATATGGCCGACAAATCGCCAGTGCCAAACCGGATCAGCGGGTAATCGGGGTTGAGGCTTGTCACCACCACCTCGCCCACCTCGCCTTCAGGCACCGGGTCGCCGGTACCTGGCCGCACGATCTCCAGGAGTACGCCCTCGTCCAGCACCAGCCCTTGGCGCGTCTCGGTCTCATAAGCGATCAAGCCCAGATCGGCGGTGGCATAGCACTGGTAGCCGGCAATGCCGCGTTCTGCCAGCCAGTCACGCAGCGAAGGGGGAAAGGCCTCACCCGACACCAGCGCGCGCTGCAGGCTGGGCAGCGCAACCTGCATGTCAGTGGCTTTTTCGACAATGATTTTCAAAAAACTGGGTGTGCCTATGTAGCCGGCAGGCGCCAGTTCGGCCATAGCCTGGACTTGCTGCTCGGTCTGCCCTGTGCCACCGGCAAACACGGTGCAGCCCAGCGCGTGTGCGCCGGTTTCCATCATGGAGCCGGCTGGCACGAAGTGATAGCTAAAGCAGTTGTGAACCAGCTGGCCGGGCCGAAAGCCGGCGGCGAACATGGCGCGCGCCATGCGCCAGTAGTCTTTGCGCGTGCCTTCAGGCTCGTAAATGGTGCCTGGGCTGGCAAAAACACGCGGCATGTGCGTACCAAAGCGCAGGGCGCTAAAGCCCCCGAAAACGTCGCCACTGCCGCCGGCAGCGCGCTCGGCTTGCTGGCGCTCGAGCAGAGCGTGCTTGCGCGTGACAGGCAGGCGAGCCAGCGCCGCGCGCGTGTTCACTCGGCTGGCATCTACGCCGGACAGCACTGCGGCCATCGCGCGGCTGTTTTGTTGGGCATTGGCAATTTGCCGCGGCAAAGATGCCAGCAGGGCAGCCTCACGTTCGGCCGGCGGCCGGTGTTCGAGCGCGTCGAAAAATGATGGTTTCATAAGTGAATTGACTCAGGCCAGCCAACGCTTGCGCCGCTTGTAGCTCTTGACGTCTTTGAAGCTCTTGCGTTCGCCGCCACCCACACCCAGATAGAACTCCTTGACGTCCTCGTTACTGGCCAAGTCGCTGGCAACGCCGTCCATCACCACCCGGCCGGACTCCATGATGTAGCCGTAGTCAGCGTATTTGAGCGCCATGTTGGTGTTTTGCTCGGCCAGCAAAAAGGTAACTTTTTCTTTTTGGTTGAGGTCTTTGACGATCTCGAAAACTTCTTGCACGATCTGCGGCGCCAGGCCCATGGAAGGCTCGTCCAGCAAGACCATGTTGGGGTTGGCCATCAGCGCGCGGCCGATCGCGCACATCTGCTGTTCGCCACCTGAGGTGTAGGCCGCCTGAGATGTGCGGCG
>CAMBWM010000195.1 GCA_945871335.1 Polaromonas sp. YR568
TGGAAGCACCGCTGAACTGGCCGAGGTCGTGGCTGGCGCGGTCAAAACCCGCGAGCCGGGTAAGGACCCTGCAACGCGCACATTTCAAGCTTTTCGGATTTTCATCAACGCCGAGCTTGAAGAATTGCAACAGGCGCTGAATGCTTCACTTAAGGTACTTCAACCCGGAGGTCGGCTGGTGGTCATAAGTTTTCATTCATTGGAAGACCGCATCGTCAAGCAATTTATCGCCGAACATTCGCGCGAGGTGTTCGATCGTCGCGCCCCTTTTGCCGCACCCAAAGCCATGCGCCTGAATGCCTTGGGTCGCATCAAACCATCCGACAGAGAAATTGCTGAAAACCCGCGTTCGCGCAGTGCCGTCATGCGGCTGGCCGAGCGCACCGGAGTGCCAGCATGATCCGGGTCAATGTCTTGCTGCTGGTGGCGGTGGTGTTGAGCGCGCTGTACCTGGTGCACACCCAGTACGAGTCGCGCCGGCTGTTTGTGGAGCTCGAAAAAGCAGCATTGCAAATGCGCAAGCTGGAGATGGAAAGTGAGAGTGCGCTGGCCGAAAAACGCGCGCAGGCGACGCCCATGCGGGTGGACAAACTGGCGAAAGAAAAATTACAGATGCAGCCGGCCACGCCGGCGATCACCCACTATGTAGCCTATCGCGATACGGCAGCTGCCCCGGTACCGGTTAAACCATGAGTCGCAGCGTACGTTACAGCTCCAGTCCCTTGCTGGCCAGTAAAACGCCGGTCTGGCGCAGCAAGTTCATTGTGGCGGCCATTGCAATGGGATTTGCGGTGCTAGCTGCACGGGCGGCGCATGTGCAGATTTTCGGCAATGCATTTTTTCAGCGCCAGGGTGAAGTGCGTTTTGTCCGCACCTTAGAGCTGCCGGCCAGCCGCGGCCGTATCATGGACCGCAACGGTTTGATCCTGGCGTCCAATATTCCAGCGGCCAGCATCTGGGCGATTCCGGAAGATGTCACCGCCACGCCGGCGCAGCTCAAAGAGCTGGCGCAGTTGCTGGAGATCCCTCTGGCAGAGTTGAGCAGCAAGCTGGGCAATGAAGACAAGAGCTTTGTCTGGCTCAAGCGTCAGGTCGAAGAGCCAGTGGCCAAGCGCATCACCGAGCTCGGTCTCAAAGGCATTCACCAGGACAGCGGATTTAAGCGCCAGTACCCAGATGGCGAAGCCACGGCGCACGTAATCGGCTTTACCAACATTGAGAACACCGGCCTGGACGGCATGGAGCTGACTTTCGAGAAGCACTTGCTTGGGCGCGCGGGCTCCAGGCGCGTCATCAAAGACGGCAAAGGCCGCGTGGTTGAAGACATTCGCGACAAAGTACCGCCGGTCGATGGCAAGGACCTGCAACTCTCGCTGGACAGCAAGGTGCAGTTTTTCGCCTATCAAAAACTGCGCGAGACCGTGACTGCGCAAAAAGCCAAAGGCGGCAGCGTGGTGGTGCTCGACGCAGTCACTGGCGAAGTGTTGGCGCTGGCCAACTACCCAAGCTACATGCCCGACAAACGCAAAAACCTCACGGGTGAGCAGTTGCGCAACCGCGCTGTGACGGACACCTTTGAGCCTGGCTCGACCATGAAGCCAATTACCGTGGCCATGGCCCTGGAGTCAGGCCGTGTGACGCCGCAAACTCTCATCGACACCGGACCCGGTCGCTATGCCATCGGCGGCTTCAATATCACCGACACGCACAACTACGGTACGTTGACGGTTGAGGGTGTGATTCAAAAATCCAGCAACGTAGGTGCGCTCAAGATCGCGCAAAAAATGAGTCCGCATGAAATGTGGGACACCTTCACCGCATTGGGCTACGGGCAAAAACCGCAGATTCAGTTTCGCGGCGCTGTCACCGGCCGGGTGCGGCCCTGGAAAACCTGGCGTCCTGTCGAGCAGGCCACCATGTCCTATGGTTACGGTTTGTCGGCCTCGTTGTTTCAGATGGCCCATTCGTACACGGCCTTTGCGCATGACGGGCGCATCATTCCGCTGACCATGCTCAAGAGCACCGAGCCGGCTGTGGGCGTGAAGGTCTTCTCACCTGAAAACGCACAAGCGGTGCGGCGCATGCTGCAAATGGCGGCAGCCCCCGGCGGTACCGGACAGCTGGCGCAGACAGTTGGTTATTCGGTGGGAGGCAAGTCAGGTACCGCGCACAAGCAAGTTGGCAAGGGTTACGCCAGTGACAAATACCGCGCTTGGTTCACCGGCATGGCTCCCATCGACACGCCGCGCATCATTGTGGCGGTGATGATTGACGAGCCCAGCAACGGACAGTATTTCGGTGGTGTCGTTGCAGCCCCTGTTTTCAGTGAAGTGGTGCAGCAAACGCTGCGCCTGATGAATGTGCAACCCGATGTGACAGTCAAGCCGCAAATCGTGGCCAACCCGGTGGAGGAGTCGCTGTGAACGCGTCATCGTCCACGCAGGCCTTGGCGACACCGCAAGCCGCCGCCAGCTGGTTGCAGCAGCACATCACCGGCACGTTGCGATCTGACAGCCGCCATGTGCGCCACGGCGACGGTTTTCTGGCCTGGCCTGGAGCGGCCACCGATGCGCGGCGTTACGTGGCCGATGTGCTAGCAGATGGCGCCGCAGCCTGCCTGGTAGAGGCCGACGGTGCGCAGGCCTACGACTGGCGTGATGCGCGTGTGGCCACTTACGCTGGCCTCAAGCGCGATGCTGCGCCTATCGCCGCCGCCTACTTTGGCCAGCCCAGCGAGCAATTGACGCTGCTGGCGGTGACAGGCACCAATGGCAAGACCTCGACCGCCTGGTGGTTGGCGCAGGCCCTGAGCCGCTTGGGTCAGCGCTGTGCTGTGGTGGGCACCCTGGGTATTGGCGAGCCGGGCGCTGTGGCTTTCAACGGACTGACGACGCCGGACCCGGTGATTTTTCAGCAAGCTTTGCGTCGCCTGGTGAATGAAGCTTATGAGGCGTGCGCTGTAGAAGCCTCCTCCATCGGCCTGGCTGAACACCGCCTTGACGCTACGGTGGTGCACACCGCCATCTTCACCAATTTCACACAAGATCATTTGGACTACCACGGGTCTATGCAGGCCTACTGGGCTGCCAAAGCGAAACTCTTTGACTGGCCTGGACTGAAGGCGGCAGTCATCCACATCGATGACACGCGCGGCCACGGCTTGGCTGAGGAGTTGAAATCGCGCGCCCTGGATGTGTGGACTGTGTCGGCCACCGGTCCTGCGCGACTCAGTGCACATGCAATTCGCTATGGCCTGAATACGATGAGCTTTGAAGTGCACGAAGGCCAGACAGTCTGTCAGATTTGTGCGCCGGTGGTAGGTAGCTACAACGTTGCTAATTTACTGGGTGTGATTGCAGCCTTGCGCAGCCTGGGTCTGCCATTGCAAAAGATTGCCGACAGCTGCTCTGGTCTGAGCCCGGTACCCGGCCGCATGGAAACACTGGCGATCGAAGGCCGGCCGCTGGTGGTGATTGATTACGCCCACACACCAGACGCCTTGACCAAAGTGCTGCAAGCTTTGCGACCGCTGGCGCGCCAGCGGGGCGGCCGGCTCTGCTGCGTATTCGGTTGCGGCGGTGACCGCGACGCCAGCAAGCGTCCGCTGATGGCGGCCGCGGCGGCTGCTGATGCCGATCATCTGGTGATCACCAGTGACAACCCGCGCAGCGAGGACGCCAAGGCCATCATGGCCGACATACTGACCGGCTTGCCGGCATCGGCATCAGCGCATGTGCAAGCCGACCGGGCTATCGCGATTGCCACGGCAGTGCAGCAGGCCGGCGCACACGATGTGGTGCTGGTGGCGGGTAAGGGTCATGAAAATTACCAGGAAATCCTGGGCCAGAAACTGCCGTTTTCCGACCGTGTGCTGGCTGAGGCGGCGCTGGCCAACTACACAACGCAAGTCTCAGGGGCTGGCGCATGATGACGCTGGCCCAGGCTCAGGCCTTGCTGCCAGGCGCGCAACTGGTGGGCGAAGCTTCATTGCAATTTGCGCGTGTCCACACTGACACGCGCAGCCTGCGCGCAGGCGACTTGTTTGTAGCGCTCAAGGGCGAGCGATTTGATGCTCATGATTTTCTAAGGCAAGCCGGCGCAGAGGGCGCAGTCGCCGCTTTGGCAGAGCAGGGCTTGGCCGAAGCGGGCTTGCCGGGCTTGCAGGTGCTCAACAGCAAAGCTGCACTAGGCCGTCTGGCTGCCGGCTGGCGCGCGCTTTTTACGCTGCCGCTAGTGGCTGTCACCGGGAGCAATGGCAAGACCACCGTCACGCAGATGATCGCCGCCATCCTGCGCAATTTCAGAGGCGAGCAGGCATTTGCCACCGAAGGCAATTTCAATAACGACATCGGTGTGCCGCTGACGCTGTTGCGCTTGCGAGCCACCCACCAGGCGGGCGTGGTCGAGCTTGGCATGAATCACCCCGGCGAAATTGCCGAATTGGCAGCCATGGCGCAAGCCACCGTGGCGCTGGTCAACAATGCCCAGCGCGAGCATCTGGAGTTCATGGTCACGGTGGAAGCGGTGGCGCGTGAAAACGGTGCCGTTATCAGCGCCTTGGCCGATACCGGCGTGGCGGTTTTTCCGGCCGACGATACGCACACGCCGATCTGGCGTGCACTTGCCGGTGCGCGTCGCACCATCACCTTTGCCCTGGACAGTGCCGCAGACGTCAGCGGCAGCGCCAGCTGGACGGGGCGCAG
>CAMBWM010000196.1 GCA_945871335.1 Polaromonas sp. YR568
AGACTGGCGAGGTGCAAGTCATTTCCGGCCTTGACGCGCAAGGTCAAGCGCTGGCATCTGACCCTTTTCTACGCGTTGGCCGCAACGATCCCTGCCCATGCGGTTCCGGCAAAAAATTCAAAATGTGCCACGGTAAATTGAGCTGAGACGGCCTGAACTTTTGCGTAGATGCGCATGCTTGGATGTCATGCTCGAGTGCCAGCGATAACCTTGATGGATGGAGAACCCCATGCCCGTGAACCTGCTTGCGACGCCTGCAGCTGAACTTTTTCCTGTGCCGGGAGTACGCTGGGGTATCGCCGAGGCGGGAATTCGCAAGGCCGGTCGCAAGGATTTGTCGGTGCTGTTGCTTGACGAAGGAAGCGTGGTGGGCGGTGTCTTCACGCAAAACCGTTTTTGTGCGGCTCCGGTCCAGATTTGTCGCGAACACATGGCTTTGCACGGCGGCCTCACGCAGGGCATACGCGCCATGCTCATCAACACCGGCAACGCCAATGCCGGCACGGGTGCAGATGGTTTGATGCGCGCGCGCGCCAGCTGCATAGCGCTGGCACAGCAACTCAATGTATCGCCTGAGCAGATATTGCCTTTTTCCACTGGCGTCATCATGGAGCCCCTGCCGCATGATCGCATCGCCGCCGGACTGCCCGCGGCCCTGGCCGACGCCAGGCACGACAACTGGGCCCGCGCAGCCGAGGCCATCATGACCACGGACACGGTGGCCAAAGCTTTTTCCAAGCGTATCACGCTGGGTGGTGCCAGTGTGACCATTACGGGCATCAGTAAAGGCGCCGGCATGATCCGCCCTAACATGGCCACCATGCTGGGATTCATGGCCACTGACGCTTGTGTTTCGCAGGCGCTGATGGGGCAACTGGCCCGCGAGCTGGCTGAAGGCTCTTTCAATCGTGTCACCGTGGATGGTGACACCTCGACCAACGACTCTTTTGTGATCGTGGCCACGCATCAGGCTCGGCATCCGCTGATTGAGTCCTTGGACAGCGTTGACGGCCGCGCCCTCAAGGCGGCCATGCTCGAGATCGCCCAGCAGTTGGCGCAAGCCATCGTGCGCGACGGTGAAGGCGCTACCAAATTCATCACCATTCGCGTTGAGGGCGGACGCACCGGCCAGGAGTGCCGCCAGGTGGCTTATGCCATTGCACATTCACCGCTGGTCAAAACAGCTTTTTTTGCCAGCGACCCCAATCTGGGCCGCATCCTGGCCGCCGTTGGCTACGCAGGCATTGACGATCTGGATCAGACGTTGATCGACTTGTACCTGGACGATGTGCTGGTAGCGCAAAACGGTGGGCGTCACCCCGCGTACGTGGAAGCGGACGGACAACGCGTGATGAAGCAAAGCGAAATTTTGGTGCGTGTTCGTCTGGGCCGCGGTGATGCGGTCGACACCGTCTGGACTTGCGACCTGTCGTATGACTACGTCAAGATCAACGCTGACTACAGAAGTTAAACCCATGAATGAGTCTTTTGAACGCCTGATGGCGCGTGTCGAAACCCTGATCACGCGCATCGAATCCGTGCTGCCGCTGCCTTTGAGCGCGCCTGACTGGCAAGCCTCAGTGGCTTTTCGCTATCGCAAGCGCAGCTCGGGGCACGGCAGTCTGGAGCCTGTCATGCATTTGGGCAGTATGGGGCTGGACGACCTGAAAGAAATCGACGAACAAAAAGATAAGATCCGGCGCAACACCGAGCAGTTTGTCAGCGGCGTGCCGGCCAACAACGTCTTGCTGACCGGCTCGCGTGGCACCGGCAAGTCGTCTCTCATCAAGGCCTGCTTGAACGCGTATGCCGCGCGCGGCTTGAGGCTGATTGAAGTCGACAAAGCCGACCTCACTGATTTACCCGATATTGTTGAGCTGGTCTTTGACCGGCCTGAGAAATTCATCATCTATTGCGATGACCTCAGCTTTGAAGAAGGCGAGTCGGGCTACAAGGCGCTCAAGTCGATTCTGGACGGCTCGATTGCAGCCGCTACGCCCAATGTGCTGATCTACGCCACCAGCAACCGCCGCCATCTGCTGCCAGAGTACATGGCCGAAAACCTCACTTACACGCACACCGACGACGGTGAAGTGCATCCCGGTGAAGTGGTTGAAGAAAAAATTTCCCTCTCTGAGCGCTTTGGACTGTGGGTGAGTTTTTACCCTTTCAGTCAAGACGAGTACCTGAGCATCGTAGCGCAGTGGCTGTCTTCCTTTGACGTCAGCCCGGCAGCCATTGAGGCGGCCAAGCCGGCATCCTTGGTGTGGGCGCTGGAGCGCGGCTCGCGCAGCGGTCGCGTGGCCTATCAGTTTGCCCGCGACTACGCCGGCCAGCACACCAAGGCATGAGCGTGCTGGTGGCCGACGCCAACAGCCCGCGCGAGGGCGGCGCTGGCCGTCAGGTGGTGGATGTCGCCGTCGGGGTTTTGTTGCGTAGCACTGGCGAATTTCTTCTCACATCGCGTCCGCCCGGCAAGGTCTATGAGGGCTACTGGGAGTTTCCGGGCGGCAAACTCGAAGCTGGCGAGACTGTTGAGGCAGCCCTGCGCCGCGAACTGCAGGAAGAAATCGGCATCAACATCGGTGCCGTGCAAGCCTGGCGGGTTGAACTGGTCGACTACCCGCACGCCCTGGTGCGTTTATATTTTTGCAAGGTCTTTGAATGGACGGGCGAATTGACCATGCGCGAAGGACAGGCCTATGCATGGCAAACACTGCCTGTGAAGGTGCAACCGGTGCTGCCCGGCACCGTGCCTGTGCTGGCTTGGTTTGCTCAGGAGCGCGGCTTCCCGGAGGCAACGCACCATGCCGGTCTTCAAGGCCAGGCGCAGCAGCCCAAGCCTTGATGTCAGCTGCAGGGACTCTCAGCTCAATTTAGTTTTCAGAAAGCTGGCAATGTCTGCTGTCGGCACCTGGCAGGACGCGGCATCACGCCGGTGCTGGTACTCCACATGGCCTTCTTTCAAGCCGCGGTCGCCGATGGTGACGCGATGCGGCACACCAATGAGTTCCCAGTCGGCAAACATGGCACCGGGTCGCTCCCCGCGGTCGTCCAGAATGACGTCCACGCCGGCGGCCATCAGGGCGTCGTAAAGTGCCGAGGCAGCCGTCTGCACGTCGGGAAAGCGGTCCGGGCTGATCGGGCAAATCACCACGGTGAACGGGGCGATGGCGTCGGGCCAGATGATGCCGCGCTCGTCATGGTTTTGCTCGATGGCGGCGGCAGGTAGGCGCGTGATGCCGATGCCATAGCAGCCCATCTCCATGAACTGCGGTTTGCCGTTTTCAGCCAGAAAAGTGGCATTCATGGCCTGGCTGTATTTGGTGCCCAGGTAAAAAACGTGACCCACTTCGATGCCCCGCTCAATCGACAGCGGGCCCTGACCGTCGGGTGAGGGGTCACCCGCCACCACATTGCGCAGGTCAGCCACTACGGTCGGCTCGGGTAGATCGCGACCCCAGTTGACGCCGGTGATGTGAAAGTCGACTTCGTTGGCGCCACAGACCCAGTTGCTCATGACGGCAACTTCGTGGTCCACCACCAGCGACAGAGGTTTGCGCATATTGATCGGGCCGAGGTAGCCTGGCTTGCAGCCGAAGTGGTCCTCGATCTCGGCCAGCGTGGCGAATCGAAAACCGGCCAGACCGGCGACCTTGCCGACCTTGACTTCGTTCATCTCGTGGTCACCGCGCAGCAGCAGCAGCCACACCTGCGTTTTGATAATCTTGCCTCCCTCAGCGATTTCGTCGGTGGCAAGCACCAGCGATTTGACCGTGCTTTGCAGGGGCAGGCCCAGCAGTTCGGCCACCTCTGCGCAGGTGCTCTTGCCCGGGGTGGCCGTTTTTGTCATGGCTTGCGTCGGGCTCTGGCGCGGGCCGACTGGTGCCAAGGCTTCGGCTTTTTCCATGTTGGCCGCATAGTCGCTGCCGGGGCAATAAACGATGGCGTCTTCGCCGGTGGCGGCAATCACCTGGAACTCTTCGCTCAGGTCGCCGCCAATCGCGCCGCTGTCGGCGGCTACGGCGCGGTAACGCAGCCCGAAGCGGTCAAAAATCTTGCGGTAGGCGGCCGCCATCACCTGGTAGCTGGCCTTGGCTGCGGTCTGGTCGCGGTCAAAGCTGTAGGCATCCTTCATGATGAACTCGCGCCCGCGCATCAGGCCGAAACGCGGGCGCCGCTCGTCGCGGAACTTGGTCTGAATCTGGTAAAAATTCTTCGGCAACTGCTTGTAGCTGCGGATGTCCTGGCGCACCACGTCGGTGATGACTTCTTCGCTGGTGGGTTGCACCACGAAGTCGCGGCCATGGCGGTCTTGGATGCGCAGCAACTCGGGCCCCATTTTTTCGAAGCGACCGGTTTCTTGCCAGAGCTCGGCCGGCTGAATCACCGGCATGGTCATTTCAATGGCGCCGGCGCGGTTCATTTCTTCGCGCACGATGGCTTCGACCTTGCGTATCACGCGCAGGCCCATGGGCATGTAGTTGTAAATGCCGGCGCCCAGCTTTTTGATCATGCCGGCGCGCATCATGAGCTGGTGGCTGACAACTTCGGCGTCAGCGGGTGCTTCTTTGAGCGTGGAAATGAAGAACTGCGAAGCTTTCATGCGGGTATATTTTCCAGGGGTGGGCGACTGCGGCCGGCAGCAGGCTTGGCGCTCGGGCTTGTGCTGTGCATAATGGGCTCAGTTTAAAAAATTTGA
>CAMBWM010000197.1 GCA_945871335.1 Polaromonas sp. YR568
CCGGGCAGCTGGCCAAGGTGCTCGACGACCTGCAAGCCAAAGATTTCATCAGCGAGCCCCGCGTCATCGAATCCGTCATCAACCGCCGCGCCAGTCGCTTTGGTGCCGCGCGCATACGCCATGAGCTGCAAGGCAAAGGCTTGCAAGCCGAGGCGGTGGCAGCAGCCGTGCAGTCGCTCAAAGCCACCGAGGTCGAGCGCGCCCGCGAAGTCTGGCGTAAAAAATTCGGTGCGCCAGCGGCTAGCGCCACGGAGCGCGGCAAACAAGCGCGGTTTTTAGCAGCCCGCGGCTTCGGCGCAGAAGCCATCGGTCGCGTGGTCTCGGGCGCCGACGAAGATTGAGCAAGCCAGGGGATGGATACCCGCGTTCGCGAGGATAACCGGGCGCAGGCCCCCGTTTTTTAGCTGGCGTTTTTAAACGCCTGACTCAGCGCAGCCCGTTGCTGTCGGGCGGCCAGCATGTGGCGTTCTTTCACGTGGCCGTAACCTTTGATCTGCTCCGGAATACGCGCCAGCGCAATCGCTGCTGCGTGGTTGGCGGTGTTCAGGGCGGCGATGACTTCTTCAATGCTGGCGCGATAGCTGTCAATCAGTTCGCGTTCACTGCGGCGTTCTTCGGTGTAGCCAAATACATCCAGCGCCGTGCCGCGCAAGCCCTTGAGGCGCGCGAGCAGCCTGAAGGCGCCGGCCATCCACGGACCGAACTGGCTTTTTTGCAACTCGCCTTTGTCGTTGCGGCGGGACAGCAGCGGCGGGGCCAGGTGGTAGTTGATTTTGAAGTCGCCTTCGAACATCGCCTTGATTTGTTCTTCAAATCCGCTTTGCGTGTGCAGGCGGGCTACCTCGTACTCGTCTTTGTAGGCCATTAACTTAAAGAGCCCGCGCGCCACCGCCTGGCTCAACAGGTTCTTGCCGCGCACGGCCTCGGGCAGGCGCTCTTCAGCGGTTTGCACACGCGCCACCAGGGCCACGTAGCTTTGGGCGTAAGCCGCATTTTGGTAGGCGGTCAAAAACTCGACCCGCCGAGCCACCAAGGCTTCGAGTGCCTGGCGCGGTGCCGGCATGCTAACCACTTGCGCGGGCGCATACAGGTTTTGCACAGACGCCAAATTGCAGGCCGCGCGCCGGCCCCAAGTGAAGGCGGCCTTGTTGTTGTCCACCGCGACGGCGTTGAGTTCAATGGCGCGCATCAATGCAGCCAGGCCCAGCGGCACCCAGCCTTGTTGCCACGCGAAGCCCAGCATCATCGGGTTGGCGTAAATACTGTCGCCCATCAGCTTCGTGGCGGCAGTGTCGGCGTCAAAGCTAGCAACCCAATCAGCACCCACGGCATTGGCAATTTCGGCCTGGCAGGCGCTGCCCGGGTTTTCCCAGCTGCCGTTGTGCACAAAAGCTGCAGTCGGTGCGCTGTGGGCGTTCAGTGCCACATGGGTTTTGCCGGCCAGCATGCGCAGCAAGGTTTCTTTGTGCGCAGCAACAATCGGGTCGCAGCCGATCACCAAGTCGGCGCTGGCCATGCCCACGCGTGTGGTGCAGATGTCGTCGGGGTTCTGGCTGATCAGCACATGGCTCCAGGTGCTACCGCCTTTTTGCGCCAGGCCCGCCGCGTCTTGCGTGACGATGCCTTTGCCCTCAATGTGCGCCGCCATGCCCAGCAGCTGGCCGATGGTGATGACACCCGTGCCGCCCACGCCGGCCACCACCAGGCCCCAGACCTTGGTGCCCTTGCTTTCGCCCGCGCCGTCCAGCAGCGGCAGCACCGGAAGAACTGGCAATGGCAGCGCGCCCAGCGCGGCATCGTCAAAGGGGTTCAGGCGCGCGTCGGCTTTGGCTTTCTTTTTGAGCTGGCCGCCCTCGACGGTGACGAAGCTCGGGCAAAAGCCCTTGGTGCAGGAATAGTCCTTGTTGCAAGTGCTCTGCTTGATCTGCCGTTTGCGGCCAAACTCCGTTTCCAGTGGTTCGATCGACAGGCAGTTGGATTGCTCGCCGCAGTCGCCGCAGCCTTCGCACACCAGCGGGTTGATCACAACCCGCCGGGCCGGGTCCACCAGCGCGCCGCGCTTGCGGCGACGGCGCTTTTCAGTGGCGCAGGTCTGGTCGTAAATGATGACGGTGCAGCCCTTGATCTCACGCAACTCCCGCTGAATCACGTCCAGCGCATCGCGGTGATGCACGGTCACGCCCTCGGCCAGGGTCACGCCCTCGTACTTTTCCGGCTCGTCAGTGACCACCACGGTTTTGACAGCGCCCTCGGCGCGCATCGACTGCGCGATCTGTGTCACCGAATGGCCCTCGGGCCGCTCGCCCACGGGCTGGCCGCCCGTCATGGCCACGGCGTCGTTGTACAAAATTTTGTAGGTGATGTTCACGCCGGCGGCAATGCTCTGGCGGATCGCCAGCATTCCGCTGTGAAAGTAAGTGCCGTCACCCAGGTTGGCAAAAATGTGTGTGTCCGTGGTGAAGGGCTGCTGGCCGACCCAGGGCACGCCCTCGCCGCCCATTTGTGTGAAACCCGTGGTGCTGCGGTCCATCCACAGCGCCATGTAATGGCAGCCTATGCCGGCCATGGCGCGCGAGCCCTCCGGCACGCGGGTAGAAGTGTTGTGCGGGCAGCCCGAGCAAAACCAGGGCGTGCGCTCGGCGTTGACCTCAAGCACCTGCATGGCGCGCTCTTTGGCCTCTATCAGCGCCAGCCGTGCGGCGATGCGCGCGCGCATGTCGCTGTCCAGGTCGAGCTTTTGAACGCGCGCCGCAATCGCCTTGGCGATCAGCGTGGGTGACAGGTCGGCGTTGGCGCGCAGCAGCGTGTGCGCCGCCGGGTTGGACATGCCCCACTCGCCGCCGCTGAAGTCGCCCTCGACCTCGTTGAACTTGCCCAGGATGACCGGCCGCACATCCGCGCGCCAGTTGTACAGCTCTTCTTTCAGCTGGTATTCAATGACCTGGCGTTTTTCTTCCACCACCAGAATCTCTTGCAGGCCGGTGGCAAATTCACGCGTGAGCTGCGCCTCCAGCGGCCACACCACGCCGACCTTGTGCAGTCGGATGCCGACCTGCCGGCAAGCCGCATCGTCCAGCCCCAGATCGACCAGCGCCTGACGCGTGTCGTTGTAAGCCTTGCCGCTGGCGATCAGGCCGAAGCGGTCGTTCGGGCCTTCAATCGCGTTGTAGTTCAGCCGGTTGGCGCGTATGTAAGCCAGCGCGGCGTACCACTTAAACTCAAACAGGCGTTGCTCTTGTTCAAGGGCGCTGTCGGGCCAGCGAATGTGCACGCCGCCGGGCGGCATCTCAAAGTCGGTCGGCAGCTTGATCTGCACGCGCTGCGGGTCAATCAGCGCGCTGGCCGAAGACTCCACAATTTCCTGGACCGTCTTCATGCCGGCCCAGACACCGGCATAGCGGCTCATGGCCAGCGCGTGCAAGCCCAGGTCGAGAATCTCCTGTACGCTGGCCGGGAAAAATACCGGCAAGCCGCAGGCCTTGAAAATGTGGTCGCTTTGGTGCGCGGCGGTCGAACTTTTGGCCACGTGGTCGTCACCGGCCACCGCCAGCGCGCCGCCCCAGGGCGTGGTGCCAGCCATGTTGGCATGCTTGAAGACGTCCGAGGTGCGGTCAACGCCCGGGCCCTTGCCGTACCAGATGCCGAAAACACCGTCGTACTTGTTGGTGCCCGGTGGCGCAAAGCCCAGCTGCTGCGTGCCCCACACAGCGGTTGCCGCAAGCTCCTCGTTCACGCCCGGCTGAAACACGATGTGTTGCGCCTTGAGGTACTTGGCCGCCTTCCACAGCGCCTGGTCATAGCCACCCAGCGGCGAGCCGCGGTAGCCCGAAATAAAGCCGGCGGTGTTCTTGCCCTGCTGCGCATCGCGCAGGCGCTGCAGCATGGGCAGCTTGACCAGCGCCTGCACGCCGCTCATGAAGGCGTAGCCGTAATCCAGGCTGTATTTGTCGTCGAGGGTGACGGTCTCCAGCGACTGGCGGATGTGCTCTGGCAGTGGGGCGTTCATGGCGAGATCTCCCGGTACTTATAAGGGCAAAGTGTAGGCCTCAAGCTGTTTCGGTGGCGCACCACTTTTGATGAGATTAGCAGGGTTCAGGCCGGCATCTTTACCGGGGCTTTGCGGGGACCGGTCGCGGACAAGGCGGCCAGCCTTGTAAAGTCGGGGTTGGCCCTCCATTCCAACCAGAAGCAAGCCCATGAGCCGATTCAGTCTTTCCAAACTCTTCACTGTGTGGCCTTATGCGCTGGCCGCCTTGCTGTTGGCTGGGGCGGGCGTGGGCGTCAAGCTCTACTTTTTCCCGGCCAGCAAGCCGCCGGCTTTTGTCACGGCCACGGCCGCGCTGGGGGACCTGGAGCAGTCGGTGCTGGCCTCTGGCACCCTGCAGGCTTTCAAGCAGGTCAGTGTGGGCGCGCAAGCGTCCGGACAGATCAAGACGCTGGCCGTCGCACTGGGCGACAACGTTAAAAAGGGCCAACTGATTGCGGAGATTGACGCGCTCAAGCAGCAAAACGAGTTACGCACCACGCAGGCCGCACTGCAAAGCGCCGAGGCACTGCTTGGTTCCCGTCGCGCCTTGCTGCGCCAGGCCGAGCTGAACTTTGAGCGGCAAAAAGAGCTGCTGGCCGCAGACGCGATTTCGCGCCAGGCTTTTGAGCAGGCCGAGGCCACGCTGGGCACCAGCCG
>CAMBWM010000198.1 GCA_945871335.1 Polaromonas sp. YR568
AAACCTTTCCTGGCGGTGCTCGCCCCGCCCAGCGACGGCGATATGCCCGACCTCGATGCCGCCCGTGCCTTCCTTTTCGAGGGCAGCGCCGGCATCGCTTTGCGCCTGGGCACCTGGCACGAATTCCCGATGGCAGTGGTGGATCAGACCGATGTGCTGGTGCTTGTCCGCCGCGACACCGTGCGCGACCTGAAGAACGTGGCGGGTAACGAGGCGCATGGTCCGGACCTGGACAAGAAGGACATAGTGGCCCGTACCGGTATCACCATCGAAGTCGTTCTATAGCCCCACGACATCACGCAGCCGGCCATAGGCGACACGGACGGTAACGGCGGATTTACACAAGCCGTGCAAGCGGATCGTTTTCAGGTCGCTTCCAATAATATTAGACGCAGCATGAAACAGTTTTTCGAAATCGTAAAAAGTAAAAATTACAGTTGTCTATTTAAATTAATGCGGACGGTCAATATCCACAATGAAAAAGCCCCCTCAAGATTGACGGTCGCATTTTGTGTAGTGGTTTCCCGAACCGTCGATGGAGGGTGGCTTCATCGAGGTTTGCGACAAGCCGGGGCTGAGCGTTACCTTCAACGAGTCTTTGGTCACACCACGGCGTGACAAGCGATCTTGATGCCCTTGAAGTCCCGCAGCGGCGGGCGCTCTGAGCGGCAGATATCGGTCACCTGCGGACAGCGAGGGTGAAAGGTACAGCCGGTGGGCGGGTTCAAGGGGTTGGGCACCTCGCCTTGTACAGGGGTCCGGGCGCGGCCGGTATCGTGCATCTTGGGAATCGCGTCCAGCAGCATCCGTGTGTAAGGGTGTTGTGGGTTTGAAAACAGGTGATGCTTGTCAGCCAGTTCCACCAGTCGGCCCAGGTACATCACGCCCACCTGATCGCTTACATGGCGCACCACCGCGAGGTTGTGACTGATGAAAAGGTAAGTCAGGCCGCGTTCGCGCTGCAGATCTTTCATGATGTTGAGCACCTGCGCCTGCACGCTCACATCGAGCGCTGAAGTGGGTTCGTCGCACACCAAAAACTCCGGTGCAGTGGCCAAGGCACGAGCGATCGAAATGCGCTGGCGTTGCCCGCCCGAAAACTGGTGGGGGTACTTGACCATGTCCAGCGAAGACAAACCGACCGATTGCAGCAACTCCGCCACTCGCACTTTCAGATCATCGGCGTCCTGAATCAGACCATGTTCTTTAAGAGGCTCCCCGATGATGTTGTCCACGGTCCAACGAGGGTTCAGGCTGGCATAGGGGTCTTGAAAAATCATCTGGATGCGCTTGCGCATCGTTTGTGCATCTTGCGACTTGAATGCGGCATGGGCGTCTTGCCCGTCAAATGTCAGGCCACCACGCGTGGGCTCGTAGAGACCCACCAGCAAGCGGGCCACGGTACTTTTGCCGCAGCCGGACTCGCCCACCAGAGCCAGTGTTTTGCCACGCTCGATCTCGAAGCTCACGCCATCCACGGCTTTCAGCATCAGGCGCGGTTTGCGCTCGATCACACGGTTCAGCCAGGGGGGTGACACGTCAAAGGTTTTGGCCAAGTCGTGCGCAACGACCAATGGATGTGTCTTGCTCATGTCGCACTCTCGCTGTGCAGCCAGCAGGCCGCGCGGTTCGCGCCCGCCTGGACAAGCTCGGGCGTTTCTTGCCGGCACCTGTCAAAGGCTTTGGGGCAGCGCGGGTTGAAAGCGCAGCCGCTGGGAATAGCGTTCAGGCGCGGCATGGCGCCATCAATCTGGTTCAGGCGTTCGCGGTCACCGTCCATGTCAGGAATTGAGGCCATCAGGCCAGCGGTGTACGGATGAGCAGGGTGGTTGATGACCTGGTGTACCGGACCGATTTCTGCCACACGCCCGGCATACAGCACGGCTACACGGTCGCAGGTTTCGGCGATCACGCCCATGTCGTGCGTGATCAGCATCACTGCAGCTCCGCGGTCTTTGCATACCTTTTTGAGCAAGCTGATGATTTGCGCCTGAATGGACACATCGAGTGCCGTGGTGGGTTCGTCGGCCACTATCAGTTGCGGCTCGGCCGCCAGAGCCAGTGCGATCACCACGCGTTGGCGCATGCCGCCTGAGAATTGATGCGGGTAATGGTCTATACGATCTTCAGCTGCAGAAATTCCGGTGTCTTTCAGCAGATCAATCGCGCGTTGCCTGGCCTCTTTCGGGGTGACGGGCAGGTGGGCCAAAATGGTCTCGGTCAGTTGCCGGCCAATAGTGTAAAGAGGGTTCAGCGAGGTCAGCGGATCCTGAAAAATCGCGCCGATCTTGCGGCCCCGAATGTGGCGCATCTGGTCGGCGTTGAGCTGGTCTATACGCTTGCCTTCAAGCAGAATCTGGCCGCCGGCCACACGGCCCGGTGGCTCCAGCAGTCCGATGATGGCGGCACCCGTAAGCGATTTACCCGCGCCCGACTCGCCCACTACGCCCAGAATTTCTCCCGGTGCGATATTAAATGAAATACCGTCCAGCGCACGCAAAGTGCCATGGCGGCTGGGGAACTCCACCACCAGATTTTTGACTTGCAAAAGACTCATCGTAATCTCGGGTTCAGCGCATCGCGCAACCAGTCACCCAGCAAGTTGACTGACAGGGCGATCAGCACCAGCATCAGCCCCGGAAAAATCGTGATCCACCATTCGCCCGAAAACAAATAGTCGTTTCCCACCCGTATCAAGGTGCCCAGTGAGGGCGATGTAGGCGGAGCGCCCACTCCCAAAAATGACAGCGTGGCCTCGGTGATGATGGCCGTAGCCACCTGAATGGTGGCCAGGACCATGACCGGCCCCATCACGTTGGGCAGCACATGCTTGAACATGATGCGCAGGGGCGCAACACCCGTGACGCGGGCAGCTTGCACGTATTCTTTGTTGCGCTCAACCAAAGTAGTACCACGCACTGTGCGGGCGTATTGAACCCAGCCAGTGAGTGAAATTGACAAAATTAGAACGCCAAAAGCCAGCGACTCGTCCGCGTTTGGAAAAATGGCGCGTCCCACACCCGCGATCAAAAGGGCCACCAAAATCGCCGGAAAAGACAGCATGACATCGCACAGACGCATCAGCAAGGCATCGATCCAGCCGCCCCGAAAGCCAGCCAGCAAACCAAGGCCGACACCGACCACCACCGACAGCACCACCGACGCTAAGCCCACCACCAAAGAGATGCGCGAGCCGTAAATCAGGGCAGACAAGATGTCCCGGCCCTGGTCGTCGGTGCCCAGCAAGAATTTTGTGCTGCCGCCGTCCATCCACGCGGGTGGCATGCGGCCGTCGCTCAGTTCTAGCGTGGCCAGGTCGAAGGGGTTGGTGGGCGCTACCCAGCCGGCAAAGACCGAGCAAAAAAGGCAAATAAAGGCCATGCCGGCCGCCAACATCGCTGTGGGCGAGTGGCGAAAGCTGTAACCCACATCAGAATTGAGCCAGCGCTTCAATACGTTCATTGCTTACCTGAGGGTGAAATTGAGAGTTCTCGGGCCATTCAGTGCCCGCCGGCCTTATCAACCCGCAAGCGGGGATCCACCACGAAATAAAGCAAATCCACCACCAGGTTGATGACCACAAAAATCAGGGCAATCAAGCACAGGTAGGCGGCCATAACCGGTATGTCTGCAAAGGTCACGGCCTGAATAAACAGCAGGCCCATACCGGGCCACTGGAACACGGTCTCGGTGATGATGGCAAATGCTATCAGGCCCCCGAGTTGCAAGCCGGTGATGGTCAGCACTGGCACCAGCGTATTTTTGAGCGCATGGCCGAAGTGGACAGTCCGGTTGGACAGCCCCCGGGCACGTGCGAATTTAATGTAATCGGTGCGCAGCACTTCCAGCATCTCGGCCCGTACAAGTCGCATGATCAGCGTCAGCTGAAAAATTGCCAAAGTGACCGCTGGCAACACAATGTGGTGCCAGCCCTTGGCCGTCACCAGGCCGCTGGACCACCAACCCATCTGAACTACTTCACCCCGGCCAAAGCTGGGGAACCAGCCCAGCATCACGGCAAAAACTAGTATCAGCAAGATGCCAATGAGGAAGGTGGGCAAGGACACGCCCAACAGCGACACTGTCATGATCAGTTGACTGGCCCAGGTGCCGCGGCGCAGCGCCGCATACACCCCCATGGGAATGCCAACGACCAGGGCCAGCGTGGCGGCCACCAAAGCCAGCTCCAGGGTGGCCGGCAGGCGCTCAGCGATCAAACGCGAGACTTTGGCACCCTGGCGCAAGCTCAAACCAAACTCGCCTTGCACAGCGTTGGCCAAAAAATGACCGAACTGCACAAAGAAGGGCTGGTCCAGACCCAGATCGGCGCGCAACAAGTTAACCTGCTCTTTGGTGGCGTCTTGCCCCAGCAAGAACACCACCGGATCACCCACATACTGAAACAGCAAAAAGGCTATGAAAGCCACCGTGACCATGACGACCACGGCCTGAATCAGCCGCTGCAGGATGAAAGCGAGCATCAGTTGACCTTGATCAGACGCCAGTCCAGACGGTTGTCTGCGCGGTGTACCAAATCAATGTTTTTCTTCATGGCCCAAGGAATGATCTGGTTGTGTAAAGGGATGTGCGAAACCGTGTCATTGGACAACTGCAAGCCCTCGGT
>CAMBWM010000199.1 GCA_945871335.1 Polaromonas sp. YR568
GGCGGAGATCATCAAATACGGGCCCATCGCTGACATGGATTTTTTCAGCTGGATCGAGTCCCACATCGATGCCTTGCTTGGCGCAGACAGTTCAGCGCTGGCGCACGCTGTCCAGCGCAGCTGCGAGATCAAAGCCGGCGTTGTTGGGCAGGATGAGCGTGAGGCGGGTCTCAGGGCCATCCTCAATTTCGGCCATACCTTCGGCCACGCCATCGAGTCGGGCATGGGTTACGGCGCCTGGCTGCACGGCGAGGGTGTGGCTTGCGGCATGGTCATGGCGGCCGAGTTGTCGCAGCGCCTGGGCCTGATCGATGCGGCCTTTGTCGCGCGCTTACGCCGTTTGATTGCGCTGGCCGGCTTGCCTACCGTGGGGCCTGTACTCAGCCAAAGCGACAACGCTGGCCGCTACCTGGAATTGATGCGGGTGGACAAAAAAGCCGAGGCTGGAGAAATAAAGTTCGTGGTGATTGACCGCCCTGGTAGCGCTCGCGTGCAAAGTGCGCCCGATGCTTTGGTACGTCAGGTCATTGACGCCTGCTGCGTGCCGCTCTGACATGCGCAGCCCTGCATGACACTGGCTGTTTATGCTTCAGACCCGGCGCGTACGCGCGGGCGCCGCTTCGCCGAGCCGCCGGCGCCTACGCGCACTGACTTTCAACGTGACCGCGATCGCATTGTTCACTCCACGGCCTTTCGCCGGCTGGTTTACAAAACCCAGGTTTTTCTAAACCATGAAGGCGATCTTTTCCGCACACGGCTGACGCATTCTCTGGAAGTGGCGCAACTCGGCCGCTCGATCGCCCGCTCGTTGGGCCTGAACGAAGACCTGGTTGAGGCCGTGGCCTTGGCGCACGACCTGGGGCACACGCCTTTCGGCCATGCCGGCCAGGACACACTCAATGAATGCATGGCCCCGCACGGCGGTTTTGAGCACAACTTGCAAAGCCTGCGCGTGGTGGACCAGCTCGAGGAGCGATACCCTGGCTTCGACGGCCTGAATCTGTGCTTTGAAACCCGTGAGGGCATTCTCAAGCATTGTTCAGCGCGCAACGCTGAGCAGCTCGAGGCTCAAGAGCCCGGGGGCGTGGCGCGCCGCTTTATTGACCGCAGCCAGCCCAGTCTGGAGGCGCAGCTTTGCAACCTGGCCGACGCCATTGCCTACAACGCGCACGACATCGACGACGGCGTGCGCTCCGGCCTGATATCGATGGCGCAATTGCAATCCGTGGATTTGTTTGAGCGATACCGCTTAGAGGCACTGGCCGAGCACCCTGGTTTGGCTGAGCCCCAACGCGCGCGCCGCCTGCTTTATGACACCATCAGGCGAATGCTCAGCGCCCAGGTCTATGACGTGATTGCTTCCACCCTGCAAGCGATTGAAAATGCAGCGCCGGCCAATGCTGACGAAGCCCGTCAGGCCGGCCCGTTGCTGCGCTTCAGTCCGGCCATGCATGCGCAGTCTGCAGCGCTCAAACAGTTTTTGTTTGGTAGTCTTTACCGCCATCCGCAGGTCATGGAGACCACCGGCAAAGCCCAGATTGTGGTGCGCCAGTTGTTCGAGGCCTACTCGCTTTGCCCCGCTGAAATGCCTACCGTTCATGCGGCACGGCCAGATGCAGCTCGCGCTGTTGCAGATTACATTGCGGGCATGACCGACCGGTTTGCCGGCCGTGAGCATGAACGGCTGACCGGTCTCAAGCTGCTCTAAACGGCTTGAGTGCCGCACGCGTTGCAGGTTACTTTAGCGCCGGCGCTTTAACATGTTGTTTTAAGTTCTATCCTGATGGCCCGCCAACCTCGCCTCACTGTTGCTGCGTATCCGCACCACATCATCCAGCGCGGAAACAACCGCCAGTTGATCGTGCAGGACGATGCTGATCGTCAGTTTTTGCTGGCGCTGTGGCAGGCGCAAGCGCAGGCCTGTCAAGTGGCTGTTCATGCTTACGTGCTGATGAGCAACCACTTTCATCTGCTGGCCACACCCGACACAGCGGACGGCGTGCCCCTGATGATGCAGGCCGTTGGCCGCAGCTATGTGCGCTATTTCAACAACCGTTACGGCCGCAGCGGCACTTTGTGGGAAGGGCGTTACCGATCGACGCTGATAGAGACCGAGCGCTACCTGCTGGCCTGCATGGTCTACATCGACCTCAACCCGGTGCGCGCAGGCCTGGCCGAGGCGGCAGCAGATTACCCCTGGTCCAGCCACCGGCACAACGTCGGAATGTCGGTAGACAAGTTGGTCACACCCCATGCACTGCTTTGGAGCTTGGGCAACACCCCTTTTGCGCGGGAAGCCGCTTACCGTGAACTGGTGCGTGCGGGTGTAGCCCCATCGCAACAGCAAGCGCTGACCAGCGCCACCTTGTCAGGCTGGGCTTTGGGCTCAGAAGACTTCAAGCGGGGATTGCAGGACAACACGTCCAGGCGCATCGCGCCCGGCCAACGTGGCCGCCCGCCCGGAGCGGCGGCAACAAGCCCTAAAGGCGAAAGTCTTTAAATCTGTCCCTAATTAATTAGGGTAGCCGGTGAGATTGAAATAAATGGGATCTGACCCCATTTTTTTTGATTGGCATTGTTGTTGCAGTGCACTATGCTCTTTATTCGGTTTTTTTTGATCGCTTTCCATTGATGGGGAACTGCCATGACCACGGCTGCTGAAATCAAGCATTTTGAACAACACGGTTTGTACTCGGGCCAAAACGAGCACGACGCTTGCGGCGTGGGCTTTGTGGCGCACATCAAGGGCCAGAAAAGCCATGCCATCGTCCAGCAGGGCCTGAAAATCCTTGAAAACCTGGACCACCGGGGTGCAGTAGGTGCCGACAAACTGATGGGCGACGGCGCCGGAATTTTGATTCAGTTGCCAGATGCGCTGTATCGCGAAGAAATGGCGCTGCAAGGCATTGAACTGCCACCACCCGGCGAATACGGCGTGGGCATGGTGTTTTTGCCCAAAGAAAACGCTTCCCGCCTGGCTTGCGAGCAGGCGCTGGAGCGCGCTGTTCGACTGGAAGGCCAGGTTCTGTTGGGCTGGCGCGATGTGCCGGTGAACCGCGACATGCCCATGTCGCCCACCGTGCGCGAAAAAGAGCCCATCTTGCGGCAAATTTTCATCGGTCGCGGCAATGACGTGATCGTGCAGGACGCGCTCGAGCGCAAGCTCTATGTGATCCGCAAGACCGCCAGCGCCGCCATTCAAGACCTGCATTTGACGCACAGCAAAGAATATTACGTGCCCAGCATGTCCAGCCGCACAGTGGTCTACAAGGGTTTGCTGTTGGCCGACCAGGTCGGCACCTATTACCTGGATCTGCAAGACGCACGTTGCGTCTCGGCACTGGGTCTGGTGCACCAGCGTTTTTCGACCAACACCTTCCCCGAGTGGCCGCTGGCCCACCCCTACCGCTATGTGGCGCACAACGGCGAGATCAACACCGTCAAAGGTAACTACAACTGGATGAAAGCGCGCGAAGGCGTGATGTCTTCGCCGGTGCTGGGCCCTGACTTGCAAAAGCTCTACCCGATTAGCTTTGCCGACCAGTCCGACACCGCCACCTTCGACAACTGCCTTGAACTGTTGACCATGGCCGGTTACCCAATCAGCCAGGCCGTGATGATGATGATCCCCGAGCCTTGGGAGCAGCACACCACCATGGACGAGCGTCGGCGGGCGTTTTATGAATACCACGCCGCGATGTTGGAGCCCTGGGATGGCCCGGCGTCCATCGTCTTCACGGACGGCCGCCAGATCGGCGCCACGCTGGACCGCAATGGCCTGCGTCCTTCGCGTTACTGCGTGACTGATGACGATCTGGTCATCATGGCCTCCGAGTCCGGCGTGTTGCCGGTGCCCGAGCACAAAATCGTTCGCAAATGGCGTTTGCAGCCCGGCAAGATGTTCCTGATCGATTTAGAGCAAGGCCGCATGGTTGATGACGAAGAGATCAAGTCCACGCTGGCGCACAGCAAGCCCTACAAGCAGTGGATCGAGAATTTGCGTATCAAGTTAGATGATGTGCCGACAGAGCCAGCAGGGGCCGCGAGCCGGCTCAGCCGGACGCAAGGCGCAGCCCCCAGCGAGGGTGGGGGCGAACCACACGCATTGGGGAGCCACGGGGGAGTGCCCAGCTTGCTAGATCGTCAGCAGGCCTTCGGCTTCACGCAGGAAGACATCAAGTTCTTGATGTCGCCCATGGCCGCCAATGGCGAAGAGGCCACCGGCTCCATGGGCAACGACAGCCCGCTGGCCGTGTTGTCCAACAAAAATAAACCGCTGTACAACTACTTCAAGCAGTTGTTCGCCCAGGTCACCAACCCGCCCATCGACCCGATCCGCGAAGCCATCGTCATGTCGCTGGTGTCTTTCATCGGCCCCAAGCCGAACCTGCTGGACATCAACCAGGTCAACCCGCCCATGCGGCTTGAAGTCAGCCAGCCGGTGCTCAATGTCGCCGACATGGACAAGCTGCGCAACATCGAGGCCCACACCCAGGGCAAGTTCCGCAGCTACACACTGGACATCACCTACCCGCTGGCCTGGGGCCACGAAGGCGTTGAAGCCAAGCTGGCCTC
>CAMBWM010000200.1 GCA_945871335.1 Polaromonas sp. YR568
ACGGCGTTGAGGTAATCCGGCGATGGTGGATCCATCGGGGCCGCGTCATCATCCAAGGCTGGCGTCTTGTAAATGCTCGAGCAAGCGATGACCCGACTGTGCGCTGCGCTGTCCAGAGCAGCACGTGCCTGGCGCAAGGCGGCATGGGCATCACCCAGGTTGGCACCCAGCGCGACATAGGCAGTCACCATAGGCAGCACGCTCCGGTTTTCAATCCCCGGAAGGGGTATCTGACTGGCTTGCGCCACCGGCGCCTTCTGCCTGGCCGCCGCTCTTGCGGCGACGGCGGCGCTTACGAGGTGCGGCGTCGCTATCAATGCCAGGCTGCTGTGCTGCTGAATCCAGCCCGGCATCGGCTTCAGGCCTGCGCACACGCACGCGCGGCGATGGCGTCTTAGCCTGTTGCTCAAGCCGGGCCTGCTCGATCATCTCGTGGCGCTCGTCGTCATAGGCGGTGCTGAATTTTTCCCACCAATCGGGCAAGGCCTTGTCGATCTCACCGGTCTGGCCGCGCAAGCGCAAAAAGTCGAAGCCGGCGCGAAAACGCGGTTGTTCTAACAAGGAGTAAGGCGCGCTGCCAACGCGTTTTTCAAAACGCGGCTGCATGCTCCAGATCTCACGCATGTCGATACCCAGTTTGCCGCGCCCGGATACGTCGCCGATCTTGGCATTGAAAGCGTCGTCAATCGCGTCTTGCAGCGCGGGCATAGCCGGCTCGCCGCGCTGCGTGCGCCTGGCCCAGCCTTCGCGCACATCGGGCCACAACACACAGGCCAGCAAAAAACTGGGCGCCACGGGCTTGCCTTCGCCGACGCGGCGATCGGTGTCTTGCAAGGCCAGCTTGAGAAAATCCTCGTGGGCAGTCTCAACCACCACGTCGAGCAAGGGATAAATACCGGTGCCCAAGCCCAGTTTTTTGAGCTGCTCAATGCTGGCCAGCGCATGGCCGGTCTGCAAGAGCTTGAGCATCTCGTCAAACAGGCGCGACTGCGGCACGTCGGCCAGCAGGCCGCGCATCTCGCGCAGCGGCGCTGCGGTCTTGTCTTCAAACTTAAAGCCCAATGCGCTGAGCTTGGCAGCAAAACGCACGGCACGGATGATGCGCACCGGGTCTTCGCGGTAACGCGTGGCCGGATCACCAATCATGCGCAGCACACGTTTTTTGGCATCGCGCAGACCGTTGTGATAGTCCACCACGATTTGTGTTTCGGGGTCGTAATACATGGCGTTGATGGTGAAGTCACGCCGTGCCGCGTCATGCTCCATCGAGCCCCAGACGTTGTCACGCAGCACGCGACCAGACGAGTCCACGGCATGCTTCATGCCGGCGAGCTCACTCTTGCTGGTGCGTTCATTGCCACCCACTTGCTCTGCCTGGCTGCTGTCGAGATGGGCGCGAAAAGTTGAGACCTCAATGACTTCGTGCTCGCGCCCGCGGCCATAGACCACGTGAACGATGCGAAAACGCCGGCCGATGATAAAAGCACGGCGAAACAGCGTTTTGACCTGCTCAGGCGTGGCGTCGGTGGCCACATCAAAATCCTTGGGCCGCAGGCCGACCAGCAGGTCGCGCACCGCGCCACCCACGATGAAAGCCTCGTAACCGGCGTCTTTGAGCGTGCGCACAACATCCATTGCGCGGTCGTCAACCAGCGAAGTGTCAATGCCGTGCGATTCGGGACCGACCTCGATCCGTTGGCCATAAGGTGATTTTTTGCTGCTGCGGCCGCTTGAGGTGGCCGCGCTGCCGGTTTTGCCGAACAGCTTATCGATGAATTTTTTGATCATGAAAAACTAAGTGAACAGCTCAAGTATGCGCCATTGGCGCTCTGAAGCGATGGCGCGCAGGGCTGCGTCAGGGTTGGTGGCGACCGGATGGGTGACCTTTTCGAGCAAAGGGAGGTCGTTGATCGAATCCGAGTAAAAAACAGTCTGAACGGTGTGCCAGTCCAGCTGGCGAGCGGCCAGCCAGGCCTGAACGCGGGCGACTTTGCCTTCGCGAAAAGAGGGCGTACCGGCGATCTCACCCGTGAACTCGCCTTGCGCATCACGGACCAACTCCACAGCGATCAGCTCTTTGACGCCAAAGGCAGTGGCGATCGGGCGGGTGACAAATTCGTTGGTGGCGGTGACGATCACCACCTCATCACCGGCCGCCTGATGGGCCTGCACCAGCGCCAGCGCCTTTGGCAGGATCATGGTGTCGATGATGGTCTGCATAAAGCGGGCGTGTGCCTGCACCGATTTTTCAGCGCCCTGGGTACGCATGGCCCGGGTGGCAAAGCGCACATAGTCATAAATATCCAGCGTACCAGCCTTGTAGTCCTCGTAATACTGAGCGTTGCGCCGCTTGAAATCTTCACCATCGCACCAGCCCAACGCCAAGGTGAATTCGCCCCACTGGTAGTCGGAGTCGACCGGAATCAATGTGTAGTCCAGATCGAATAAAGCAACTTGTTTCATGGGTTGTCCAGCATGGATTTGATCAGGGGCACCGTGATGGCGCGCTGGGTTTGCAGCGAATAACCGTCGAGCTGATCGAGCAACTGCATGAGGTTGCCCAGATCGCGCGAAAAACGGTTGAGGATAAAGTCCATGACCTCGTCACTCAGGAAAATACCGCGGGCGTCCGCTTCCTGGCGCAGCACGGCGCGCCGCTCGGTCTCGCTCAAGGCATGCAGCGCATAAACGTGGCCCCAACCGAGCCGTGTTCGCAGGTCCTCGCGCAAAGCCAGATCGGCGGGCGGCGTCAAGCCGGCGGCCAACACGCAACGCGGCTGGCCGTCGGCAGCGCTCAGCGCGTTAACAAACCAATTGAAGGCCGCTTGCTGCTGCACAGCGGTGTAAAGGTGGCAATCGTCCAGCAGCACGACCACCCAGCGCTCGTTAAAAGCTGGCGGCTCCAGCACAGAGGCATCCAGCCAGCCAACGCTGGCCCCTTGCGCGCACAACTCTGCCCCAAAAGCTTTGAGCAAATGGGTTTTGCCGCTCCCGGACTCACCCCAGAGGTAAGTGGGCACCGGCGAGCGCAAGCTGTTGCCGGCCCACAGTTGCAAATGCTTGAGAGCAGCCTCGTTGGGCCCGGCGAAGAAGTTGGCAAACGAAGGGGCAGATGCCAGACCGATATCCAGCGCGATCTGCTTCATGCCGGTAGGGCGGCACTGGCGCGTTGGTTCAAGAAAATTGGCTGCATAAGGTCGGGGTAGGGTGACCCTTTAGAATCATGACTTGGATTCTATCGGGCTTGACCCGGCCAACCTGCCAAGCCCGCCCTGCGGCGGATCTCAACCCATTTCATCAGCATGAGCCAATCCCCCCTTTCGTACAAAGACGCCGGCGTTGACATTGACGCAGGCGACGCCCTGGTTGAGCGCATCAAGCCGCTGGCTAAAAAAACCATGCGCGAGGGCGTGTTGGCCGGAATTGGCGGCTTTGGCGCGCTGTTTGAAGTACCCAAGCGCTACAAAGAGCCTGTGCTGGTCAGCGGCACCGACGGCGTAGGCACCAAACTGCGCCTGGCTTTTGAGTGGCAGATGCATGACACCGTGGGTATTGACCTGGTGGCCATGAGCGTGAACGACGTGCTGGTGCAAGGCGCTGAGCCACTGTTTTTCTTGGACTATTTCGCTTGCGGCAAATTGGACGTGGACACGGCTGCGGCCGTCGTGGGCGGCATTGCCAGAGGCTGTGAGCTCTCGGGCTGCGCGCTGATTGGCGGCGAAACAGCCGAAATGCCTGGCATGTACCCGCCAGGCGAATACGACCTGGCTGGCTTTGCCGTCGGCGCGGTGGAAAAATCCAAAATCCTGACCGGCCAGAACATCGCTGCCGGCGACGTGGTGCTCGGTCTGGCTTCCAGCGGCTTGCATTCAAACGGTTTTAGCCTGGTGCGCAAATGCATAGAGCGCGCCGGCAGTGCCCTGCCCGCCACCCTGGACGGCAAACCTTTCAAGCAAGCGGTGATGGAGCCGACCCGCCTGTACGTGAAAAACGTGTTGGCGGCGCTGGCCGTGCAACCCATTAAGGCGCTGGCACACATCACCGGTGGCGGCCTGCTGGAAAACATTCCCCGCGTGTTGCCCGAGGGCATGGCGGCGCACCTGTTCAAAGGCAGCTGGCCGCAAACAGAGCTGTTTGCCTGGCTGCAAACAACGGCCGCCATTTCAGACTTTGAGATGAACCGCACCTTTAACAACGGCATCGGCATGGTGGTGGTGGTGGCCGCTGCGCATGCTGCAGCCACCGCACACATGCTGCGCGAGGCGGGCGAGAAGGTATTTGAGATCGGCGTGATAGCCCCGCGCGGCGAAGACGCCGCCGTCGTCGTCCGCTAAGGCCGGCTGGCCTAACTGGCAGCGCGGCGCAAATCAGCCAGCCTGTCGGCCACGGCTTCAAGGTCTTTCGCATCTTCAGCGCTGGCCAGGTAAATTTCTAAATCAGCTTGGGCGCGTTGGGCCTCACCCTTCTCTGCCAAGGCCAGACCGCGGTCGCGGTACTCCGGCCAAGAGCGCGGGTACAAGACCACCAAACGGTCCAGCACAGTGATCAGCCTGGCCCAGTCTTCCTGCTG
>CAMBWM010000201.1 GCA_945871335.1 Polaromonas sp. YR568
TACTTTTTTAGCTGGGGCTTTCTTGGCCGGTGCTTTTTTAGCTGCCGGGGCTTTTTTCACTGCAGCTTTTTTTGCCGCTGGTTTTTTCGCAGTTGCCATAGTTTTCTCCTTGATCACGTTGCAAAGAGCACTTCACGTTTGGAGTACGCAAAGCGATTCACGGCGTTGGGCCAACCGGAAAACCGGGGCCCAGCGCCGAGAACACGGGAACAAAAGCCACAGCTCGTCAGATGACGTAGCGCCGGGGTTTTGCATATTTCAGAAATCATGTCGTTCAAAAGCTTCAATCCCAAGAAAGAGCGCCACCAGACTGGTACTCAATCACACGGGTCTCAAAGAAGTTGCGTTCTTTCTTGAGGTCAATCATTTCGCTCATCCATGGGAATGGATTTTCTTCGTTCGGGAACAGTGTTTCCAGACCGATCTGGGTTGCACGGCGGTTGGCAATGTAGCGCAAGTAGCCCTTGAACATCGAGGCGTTCAGGCCCAGCACGCCGCGCGGCATGGTGTCTTCGGCGTAGCGGTACTCCAGTTCGACGGCCTTCATGAACAGTGCCTTGATCTCTTCTTTGAACTCTGAGGTCCAGAGTTGAGGATTTTCCAGCTTGAGCTGGTTGATCAGGTCGATGCCGAAGTTGCAGTGCATGGACTCGTCACGAAGGATGTACTGGTATTGCTCTGCAGCACCGGTCATCTTGTTCTGGCGACCCAGCGCCAGGATCTGCGTGAAGCCGACGTAAAAGAAAAGCCCTTCCATCAGGCAGGCGAACACGATCAGAGACTTCAACAGGGTCTGGTCATTCTCGAGCGTGCCGGTCTTGAAGTTAGGGTCGGAGATGGCGTCGATGAAAGGGATCAGAAACTGATCTTTATCGCGGATCGACTGAACTTCGTTGTAGGCGTTGAAAATCTCACCCTCGTCCAGACCCAAAGATTCGGTGATGTATTGGTAGGCGTGAGTGTGAATGGCTTCTTCAAAAGCCTGGCGCAGCAGAAACTGGCGGCACTCCGGTGCAGTGATGTGGCGGTAAGTGCCCAGCACAATGTTATTGGCGGCCAGCGAGTCAGCCGTCACGAAAAAGCCGAGGTTGCGCATGACCAGGCGGCGCTCGTCATCGGTCAAACCGTTGGGGTCTTTCCATAGAGCAATGTCGCGGGTCATATTGACTTCCTGCGGCATCCAATGATTGGCGCAGGTCGCCAGGTACTTTTCCCAAGCCCACTTGTATTTGAAAGGTACCAACTGGTTGACATCGGTCTGACCATTGATGATGCGCTTGTCCGAAGCTTTAACGCGGCGATGCACTGCCGGCACGGCGGGCGCGGAGGAGTCAAAGGCGGTAGGCGTTGCGGCAGGCTGAACAGGTGCCATGGCACCATCGTTGAGCATGCGTGGAAGCGTGTTGCTTTGAGTCTGCGCTGAAAAATGGGGATGCTCTATCGAGCGGCTGTCGGTAGAGCTGCTGGCAAGCGGAGTTGGCAGTGATGGTTTGACTTCTTCGTCCCAGGTCAACATAGATGTTTCCAATAACTTCGGATTATGAAAGCAGCGAGAAAAAATGAAAAGTTTTTCATTCGAATCGCTGAAGTGAGTGTTGTTCTATTGCATCGAATTCAAGCGCGCCAGCTTGCTGGCGCGCATTCGCTTTTTATTGGCAGGCTTCACATCCCGGGTCATCGATGGCGCAAAACTTGATGTCGGTCGCAGGCGATGCTGACAGTTGCGCATGCGCGGTGGCTGCGGCTGCATCCATCGCATTCATGCTGCCAGTGTCACTGGTGTTGCCTGATGCTACTGAGTTGAGTTTTCCAGCTTGCACAGTAGATTTTTCGGCGTGCGTAGCGCCCATGGTGCGCAGGTAATAGGTGGTCTTGAGGCCGCGCAACCAGGCTAGCTTGTAGGTGTCGTCGAGCTTCTTGCCGGATGCGCCAGCCATGTAAATATTCAGGGACTGGGCTTGGTCAATCCACTTCTGGCGGCGTGAGGCTGCTTCGACCAGCCAGGTGGCGTCAACTTCAAACGCGGTGGCATAAAGTGCTTTGATTTCTTGTGGCACGCGATCAATCGGACGCAAGGAGCCGTCGAAGTGTTTGAGGTCGACCACCATCACGTCATCCCACAAGCCCAGACGCTTGAGGTCGCGCACCAGGTAGCCGTTGATCACGGTGAACTCGCCAGATAAATTAGATTTAACTGACAGATTGCCAAAGCAGGGCTCGATACATGCATCGACGCCGATGATGTTAGAAATAGTGGCCGTCGGTGCGATGGCCACGCAATTGGAATTGCGCATGCCGTGCATAGCGATCTTGTTGCGCAGAGCGTCCCAGTCCAGTGTGGATGAACGATCCACTTCAATATAGCCGCCGCGCTCTTTGGCCAGCATGTCTAGCGTGTCAAGCGGCAAAATACCTTTGTCCCACAATGAGCCCTTGTAGCTGCCGTATTTGCCGCGCTCTTTGGCCAGCTCGGTCGACGCCCAGTAAGCGTAGTAGCAGATGGCTTCAGTAGATATGTCAGCAAACTCCACTGCAGCTTGGCTGGCATAAGGAGTCCGTAATTCGTAGAGGCAATCTTGAAAGCCCATCAGGCCCAGACCCACCGGGCGGTGGCGCATGTTCGAGTCACGCGCTTTTTTGACTGCGTAGTAGTTGATGTCGATCACGTTGTCTAGCATGCGCATTGCCGTCTTGATCGTTTTCTTGAGCTTGTCGTGGTCCAGAATCTTGCTGCCGTCAGGGCCGTCTTTGAGGTGCCGCACCAAATTGACGGAGCCGAGGTTGCATACAGCAGTTTCAGTGTCGCTGGTGTTGAGTGTGATCTCGGTGCAAAGGTTCGATGAGTGCACCACGCCGGTGTGTTGCTGAGGAGAGCGAATATTGCAGGCGTCCTTGAAGGTAATCCAAGGATGACCGGTTTCAAACAGCATCGAGAGCATCTTGCGCCACATGTCAATCGCTTGAAGCTTGCGCGAAGGCTTGATCTCGCCGCGCTCGGCGCGGGCTTCGTAAGCGGTGTAGGCTTTTTCGAATTCGATGCCGTATTTGTCGTGTAAATCTGGCGTGTCGGAAGGAGAAAACAAGGTCCAGCTGCCTTTTTCCATGACGCGGCGCATGAACAGGTCAGGAATCCAGTTGGAGGTATTCATGTCGTGCGTGCGGCGGCGGTCGTCACCGGTGTTCTTGCGCAACTCAAGGAATTCTTCAATGTCCAGGTGCCAGGTTTCCAGGTAGGCGCACACGGCACCTTTGCGTTTGCCGCCTTGGTTGACCGCCACGGCGGTGTCATTCACGACTTTGAGGAAAGGTACGACACCTTGCGATTCGCCGTTGGTGCCCTTGATGTGGGCGCCCAGAGCGCGCACCGGAGTCCAGTCGTTGCCGAGGCCGCCGGCAAACTTGGACAGCAGTGCGTTTTCTTTGATGGCGTCGTAAATGCCGCCCAGGTCATCGGCGACCGTGGTCAGGTAGCACGATGACAGCTGCGAGCGCAAGGTGCCGGCATTGAACAGGGTTGGCGTACTCGACATGAAGTCGAACGAGGACATGATTTCGTAGAACTCGATGGCGCGGGCCTCGCGGTCAACCTCATCGAGCGACAGGCCCATGGCCACACGCATGAAAAAGGATTGCGGCAGTTCGATACGCTGCTTGCGCACGTGCAGGAAATAACGGTCAAACAGAGTCTGTAGACCAAGGTAGTCAAACTGCATGTCACGCTCTGGCTTGAGTGCCTTTCCGAGGCGGACCAAGTCAAACTGCAGCAATTTTTCGTCTAGCAAGTCGTTATCGACACCTTTTTGAATGAACTTGGAAAAGTACTCGGCGTAGCGGGTAACCATGGCTTCGTGGGGGACTTCTTCTCCCAAGACTTCGCGGCGGATGGTGTGCAACAGCAAGCGTGCAGTAGCGTAGGTGTAATCGGGGTCTTTTTCGATCAGCGTGCGGGCAGCCAAGATGGAGGCCTTGTAGACCTCGTCGATTGGCACACCGTCATACAGATTGCGCATGGTTTCAGCGACGATCGGGTCGGGTTTGACGTCGTCACCCAGGCCGGCGCAAGACGCTTCGATCAGCGCTTGCAGGCGGCGCACATCGAGGGCGACTTTTTGGCCGCGGTCAATGACATGCAAAGAAGCAATTTCAGGCATCTGATGGCTGGCCTGGCGTGAACGCTCCAGTGCGCGCTCTTGGGTGCGCTTTTCACGGTAAAGCACATATGCGCGAGCGATTTCATGGTGACCGCCGCGCATCAGGCCAAGCTCGACCTGGTCTTGCACATCTTCAATGTGGAAAGTGCCGCCGGCCGGACGCGAGCGCATCAGTGCGCGGATGACCGCCTGGGTCAAACCATCAACGGTTTCACGAACACTGGCAGAAGCTGCACCCTGCGTGCCATGCACAGCCAAAAAGGCTTTCATCATGGCGACCGCGATCTTGTTCGGCTCAAAAGGAACGACGGCGCCGTTGCGGCGAATGATCTGGTACTGGCTGTACGCCGTGGCGGCGGTCTGGGCTTCGCTGCCTGCAGTGGCTGTGCCTTGGCCGGC
>CAMBWM010000202.1 GCA_945871335.1 Polaromonas sp. YR568
AACACGACCCACGGCGTGGGCCAGACGCAGCACAAAGTCAGGTGTGATGGGCGGCTGGCCCACCGTTCCGCGAATACCGTCCGTGCCGAAATACTGTCTGCTCATGTGTGCAACTTTCTGCGGGCAAGGGCCCTTTTTTGTTTATTGTCTACGCACTCTCAAACGGGGCTGGTGGCAGCCGTCCAGACCTTGAGGGCCTGCACCGTCTGTCCGACATCATGCACTCGCAACACCCTCGCACCGCGCTCGGCTGCCAGTAGGGCGGCAAGCACGCTGGGCAACATGCGTTCGCTCATGGGCAGTGGCTCGCCAGAACCAGCGGGCGCACAGACGGCGCCCAGTGCAGACTTGCGCGACCAGCCCGCGATCAGCGGATAGCCCAGGCTCAAAAGCTCCGCCTGCCGCTGTAAAAGCTCGAAGTTTTGCGCAACCGTTTTACCAAAGCCGATACCCGGGTCCACCACCACACGCGAGCGTTCCACACCCGCGTCCAGCAGGCTCTGGGCAGCCGATTGCAAAAAACTCCGCACTGCCGGCAAAACGCTGCCCGCCATGGGCGCGACCTGCATGGTTTGCGGATCCCGGTGCATGTGCATCAGGCAGACCCCGCAACGTGGATGCGCCGCCACCACTTGCAGCGCCCCGGGGCGGCGCAAAGCCCAGACGTCGTTGACGATGTCAACCCCCAGGTCAAGCGCAGCTTGCATGACTTCAGGCTTGTAGGTGTCCACCGATACCGGCACGCCCAAAGAGACTGCGTGGCGCAGAACAGGCATCACTCGCGCCAGCTCTTGCGCCAGCGGCAAAGGCGGGGAGCCCGGGCGCGTGGACTCGCCCCCTATGTCCAACATGTCTGCACCCTCTTTGAGCAGCAGATCGCAATGGGCCAGCACGCGCGATGGATCACTTTCAGCAAAGTAGTGACCACCATCGGAAAACGAGTCGGGCGTGGCGTTGACGATGCCCATCACCACCGGACGGCTCAGGTCAATCAAAAAACGGCTGGTTTGCCAGAAGGTTTTCATCTGCACAAAAGGCTGCACTAAGAAAAACCGGGGCCTAGCCCCGGTTACTCATTTGCAGCTCGACTCAGGCAACCGTAGGCGCCGGGTCAGGCGTCACTGCCGGTGTGCCACCATCCGGCGGGTTACCGCCCACTGGCGGTGTACGCGGCACCCAGTCTTTGGGCGCACGTGGCGCACGGCCGGCCATGATGTCGTCAAGCTGATCGACGTCAATGGTTTCCCATTCAATCAAAGCTTTGGCCATCACATGCATCTTGTCCTGGTTTTCTTCAATGAGTTTGCGTGCCAGGCCGTATTGCATGTCAATGATGCGGCGCACTTCGGAGTCGACCTTTTGCATGGTCTGCTCACTCATGTTGGTGGTCTTGGTGACTGAGCGGCCCAGGAACACTTCGCCTTCGTTCTCTGCGTAGACCATGGGGCCCAGGGCCTCGGTCATGCCGTAGCGGGTCACCATGTCGCGGGCGATCGAGGTGGCGCGCTCAAAGTCGTTGCTGGCGCCGGTGGTCATCTGGTTCATGAACACTTCTTCAGCGATACGGCCGCCAAACAGCATGGCGATCTGGCTGAGCATGTACTCGCGGTCATAGCTGTAGCGGTCTTGGGCCGGCAGGCTCATGGTCACGCCCAGTGCGCGGCCACGCGGAATGATGGTGACCTTGTGCACCGGATCGCACTTGGGCAACAGTTTGCCCAGCAGCGCATGACCCGACTCGTGATACGCCGTGTTGCGACGCTCTTCTTCGGGCATGACCATGCTTTTGCGCTCGGGGCCCATCAGGATCTTGTCTTTGGCTTTCTCAAAATCCTGCATCTCGACCACGCGGGCACTGCGGCGCGCTGCCATCAAGGCGGCCTCGTTGCACAGATTGGCGAGGTCAGCGCCCGACATACCAGGCGTGCCGCGGGCAATGATGTTGGAGCTGACGTCCTGACCCAAAGGCACTTTGCGCATGTGAACATTCAGGATCTGCTCGCGACCGCGGATGTCGGGCAGCGTCACGTAGACCTGGCGGTCAAAGCGGCCCGGGCGCAGCAAGGCGGCGTCCAGAATGTCAGGGCGGTTGGTAGCAGCCACCACAATCACGCCGACATTGGTCTCAAAACCGTCCATCTCGACCAGCATCTGGTTCAAGGTTTGCTCACGCTCGTCATTGCCCCCGCCCAGACCGGCACCGCGTTGGCGGCCGACTGCGTCGATCTCGTCAATGAAGATGATGCAAGGCGCATTTTTCTTGGCGTTCTCAAACATGTCGCGAACCCGGGCTGCGCCCACGCCGACAAACATTTCAACGAAGTCTGAGCCGGAGATCGAGAAGAAGGGAACCTTGGCTTCGCCGGCAATGCCTTTAGCGAGCAGGGTTTTGCCGGTGCCCGGCGGGCCGACCAAGAGCAAACCGCGCGGAATGCGGCCGCCGAGTTTCTGGAACCTGGCAGGGTCTTTGAGGAAGTCAACCACCTCTTTAACCTCTTCCTTGGCCTCGTCACAACCTGCGACGTCTGCAAAGGTCACGGTGTTGGTGGACTCGTCAAGCATGCGGGCTTTGCTTTTGCCGAAGCTGAAAGCCCCGCCTTTGCCGCCGCCTTGCATCTGGCGCATAAAGTAAATCCACACGCCGATCAACAGCAGCATCGGTCCCCAGCTGACCAGCAGGGTCATGAGGAAAGAGCTTTCTTCGCGTGGCTTGACGTCGAACTTGACGTCGTTGGCAATCAGGTCGCCCACCAGACCACGGTCCAGGTAGGTGGCAGTGGTGCGGATGCGTCGGTCATCGGTGGTGATGGCGACGATCTCAGTGCCGCCCTGGCCTTCCGCGATGGTGGCGGTCTTGATACGCTTGCCGCGCACTTCCTCCAGGAAGTCGGAATAGCCCAGGTAGTTGGCGCTGGCACCCGAGCGAGTGTCAAACTGCTTGAACACGGTGAACAAGACCATGCCAATCATCAACCAAACCGCAATTTTTGAAAACCACTGATTATTCAAGGAAGACTCCGTTGTAGGAACAAAACCGCAGATGCGCCTGATTTTAGGGCTTTCAAGAGCAACAGCCCGAGCATACCAAGGCTACAGCCACGATGCAGAAGCGGTTTTTATGCTTTTTTAAGGGTTTACACGGTTACGCAAAGGCCTCTCAGAGTGGATTTTTCAGGCCCATACCGATCAGAAATGTCTCTGAAGACCCGGGCCTTGAGGCCTTTGGCTTGATGGGCTTGACCACCTTAAAGACCGACTTAAAAAGCTTGACCAGGTCGCTGTAACCGCTGCCATGAAACAGCTTAACCACCAGAGCGCCATCGCTCTTGATGTGTTTTTGCGCGAATTCAAGGGCCAACTCCACCAAGTGCGTGATGCGGGCGGCGTCGGCCGTTTCGATGCCCGACAGATTCGGCGCCATGTCTGAGACCACCACATCGACCTTGCGGCCCGGGTCCAGCGCGGCCTCGAGCTGCGCCAGCACCTCGGCTTCGCGAAAATCCCCCTGAATAAACACCACCCCCTCGACCGGGTCCATGGGCAGCAAGTCCAGCGCAATGATGCGGCCGTTCAGCTCACCCACCGCAGCGCCCACTGGCGACAAGCGCCGCCGCACATACTGGCTCCAGGCCCCCGGCGTGCTGCCCAAGTCGACCACGGTGTAACCCGGTTTGATGAGCCCCAGGTTCTCGTCAATTTCCTTGAGTTTGTAGGCGGCGCGGGCGCGGTAGCCCTCGGACTTGGCCAGTTTCACGTAGGTGTCATTGACATGGTCGTTCAACCAAGCCTTGTTCACCTTCTTGCTTTGCGTCTTGACTTTCATAAGCCCCATTGTCCCCCGCCGGGGCCCGGCGGGCGTATGCGTCGATAATTGACTCATGGCCCAAATAAACCTCACCCCTGCCCAGCGCAAAGATCACCGCGCAGAAGCGCATCACCTCAACCCCGTGGTCATGATCGGCTCCGATGGATTGACCGACGCCGTCAAGAAAGAGACCGACGCTGCACTCAACGCCCACGGCCTTATTAAGATTCGCGTGCTGTCAGATGACCGCACCGGGCGCGACAGCATTTTTCACACCCTGGCCGACGAGCTGAACGCCGCCCCCATACAACACATCGGCAAGCTATTGGTGCTATGGCGGCCCATGCCCGTGAAAGAAAAGAAAGTCAGCGAAGACCGCATGGCCGGCCCGCGGGATGTCAAAGTGCTCAAGAACAGCAGCCG
Organism: Polaromonas sp. YR568; assembly: GCA_945871335.1. Next base: position 4,229 of record CAMBWM010000202.1, read on the forward strand.
CTACGGCCAGCGCCCCGAGGTCAAAACCCTGCGTGTACTCGGCAACCAGCGCCTCACCCCGGGCGGCAGCGTTAAGCGGGCCAAAAAACCCAAGCAGCGCAGCCTCAAAAAATCAGCACAGGACTGAACCTGCACACCTTTTTTAGCGCAACCACTCCAGCTCAGACGCCATGACCAACCCCCTGCTCACCACCGCCCCGCTACCCCTGTTTGACCAAATCAAGCCCGAGCATGTCAGCGCCGCCATGGATGAACTGCTGGCCCGTGCCGAAGCCGCTTTAAGTGAAGTCACACAAGCCGATTTCCCGGCCAGCTGGA
>CAMBWM010000203.1 GCA_945871335.1 Polaromonas sp. YR568
TGCCACGGCGCTGCTGCATGCCATGGCGGGCTCTATGCACAACTTTCATCTGTGGTACTTCACCGGCAGGGTCTTGCCCTACCAGGACAAGGCCATTGATTACGCGCTAACGCAGCCTCCGCAAATCCACAGCGCTTGCATTGATGCGGACTTGATTGATCTCCTGTTGCACGGGCGGGAGTGCTTACAGCACCGAGACGATGAAATTAAGTTCTGGCTGTTCACCATGCTGGGTGAACTGCTGCGTTTTCAACAAGATGACGGCGGCTTTGCGGACGAGGCGTGGCGCCCGGCAAGCGCCTTGCGAAAACAAGACGGCTGGGTCAAGGGCTATTCAGAGCCTCAGGGCCTATCCAACACCTTTGCCACCTGGTTCCGCTGGATAGCCATTGCCATGGCAGCGAAAAGCCTCTGGCCTGATTGGGATGCATTTCCCGGCGGGTGGCGCTTTCGCCCCATGGTCGGCATCGGCTATGCCAAGCTGCCGGCCCAACTTGGAGTGCGCACATGAAGACGCCGTCCGAAGCACTGGACCCTTTCCACCACCTGCACGACGAGGATTATCTGCAACGCTTTGAAGCGCCGGTGATCTCTGCAGACTCTCTGGTGATACTCGCCGATCGGGAAACACAGAGCTTGGATGGCCCATGGCAATTCACGCTGGACATGTTTGACGAAGGCTTGCGGCAGAAATGGTTTGAACTCGATGACGCGCCGGCCAAAGACTGGACCCATCCGCGCGACTACCACCCGATCGACGGGGACAGTTTGAACACCCCGTCCAATTGGTCCATGGTCAAACCCGAGTGGCGCTACTTTGAAGGCGGTGGCTGGTACACGCGTTGGCTTGAACATGTGCCCGACCCACGGCGTCCTGTCACCATGTTGCGAGTCGGTGCGGCCAATTACCAGACCAGGGTGTTTCTCAATGGCCGGTTTATAGGAACCCATCTGGGCGGCTCCACTCCCTTTTGCGTGGACTTGTCCGGTCATCTGCAGCCAGGTACGAACCGGCTGCAGCTGCAGGTCGACAACCGCCGTGAGCTTGACCGGGTTCCGATGCGGCATGTGGACTGGTTCAATCACGGCGGCATCTACAGAGAAGTCTCTTTGTTGAAGTTGCCGGCGGTTTTTATTCGCTCTGCGCAAGCCAGTTGGTCGCCAGAGACCGGCCTGGTGTTCAAGGTTCGGCTTCATCAGGCGGTCAATGCCGTGGTTCGGTGCCGGATTGAGGCCCTGCACCTGGACTGCGCATTGCAGGTGGACATGGGCTACGGCGAGGCACGAGTGGACATCCAGCCCCGTTTATGGTCTCTGGACGATCCCCACCTCTATGAAGTGCGTTTTGTATGCGGCGAGGATGCTATTCAAGAAAAAATCGGATTCCGGCATATTGAAGTGCGCGGGACGCAGTTGCTACTTAACGGGCAGGTCCTGTTTTTGCGCGGTATCTGCGTGCATGAGGATGATATTGAAGTGGGCAAGGTGTCCACCGAAGCAGATGTACGCCGCCGCTTGGCAGACGCCAAAGAAATGGGTTGCAACTTTTTGCGCCTGTCCCATTACCCGCACCATGAACACGTGGCTCTGTTGGCCGATGAAGTCGGCCTGTTGCTTTGGGAAGAAATTCCGGTTTACTGGGCCATCGAGTTTGACAATCCCAAGACGCTGGCGGATGCACGCAATCAGTTGCAAGAACTCATCTTGCGTGACATCAACCGTGCAAGTGTGATTTTTTGGGGCGTGGGAAATGAAAATGCCGACAGCGATGCGCGCTTGGCTTTCATGTCTGAACTGGCGCAAACAGCAAGACAGCTCGACAGTACCCGCCTCATCAGTGCAGCGTGCCTGATCAACCGAGAAGAGTTTTGCATCCAGGATCGTTTAACCGCTCACTTGGATGTCATCGGGCTCAACGAGTATTTTGGTTGGTACGAGCCGGGATTTTCAGGGCTGCAAAAATTGCTGACCAACTCTAAGCCGGACAAACCGGTGCTCATCACAGAAACCGGTGCCGATGCCCTGGCAGGGCATCGGGGCCCAACAAGCGCCTTGTTCACCGAAGACTGCCAAGCCTTGATTTTGGGTGAACAAGTCCGCTTGAATGCCTCTTTTGACTATGTCTGCGGCATTGCGCCCTGGTTGCTCTACGATTTTTTAAGTGAGCGCCGTCAAACTATTTTCAACAGAGGCTTCAACCGCAAAGGCGTGATCGCCCAGGACAAAAAAACTCGCAAGCTCGGGTTTTATGCCTTGAAGGAAGCCTACGCAGAAGTTTGTCGCAGTAAGCTAGAAAAAGGCTGATAGAGCCAGTCTTCACTTCAGGGTGCCTTGGCTTGCGCCAGGTATTGCTCAACCTTTTGCGCATTGATGGCACCCGGCACACGTTTGCCGTCCGCAAAAATCAGGGTCGGCGTGCCGGTGATGCGGTGTTGCTGACCAAACTCAATGTTGCGTGTCAGTGCTGTCGCATCGCAGTTACCGGGGGCTATTTTCTGGTCGCGCAACATCATGTCGGCCCAGGCCTTGCCCTGGTCTTTGGCGCACCAGACCGCCTTAGATTTAACGCTGGAGTCCGGGCCCAGGATGGGCATCAAAAACAGGTGAATGGTGACGTCGCTGACTTTTTGCATGTCGCGTTCAAAGCGTTTGCAATAACCGCAGTTGGGGTCTTCAAACACCGCCATCTTGCGTTTACCGTTACCGCGCACGATGGTGAAGGCGTCGTTCAGCGGCAGTGAGTCGAAGGCGACCACATTGAGTTTGTCTACGCGTTCTTCGGTCAGGTTCTTTTTGGCACGGGTGTCAATCAGACTCCCCTGGATCAGGAAGCTGCCGTCTGCATCGGTGTAATAAATATCGTTGCCGCTAACCCGCACTTCAAACAGGCCGTTCATCGGTGTTTTGCTGACCTCTTCAATTTTGGGCAGGGTGGGCAGGCGCTCGACCAGATTTTTACGAATGGCCGCTTCCTGGGCTTGTGCCGCAACACCGGCCGTCAGTGCCAGGGCGAGGCCGAGCAGGGCCGCGCGGCCTCGGGTGGTGAAGATGCTGAAAACTGAGCGCATACGCAAGTCCTGTGAGGCTTTGTTGAAAAAAGGAAAAATCAGGGGTGTCAGCCCATGGCCCGGCGTGTCAGCCAGCCCTTGAGAGGTCCGCTGCGCGCCACGCTTTTCATGCCCCAGTTGCGCAGCGCTTGCAAGCGGCTGTCGCTGGGTGCAAACAGGCTGTGCAAGCCTTCGGTTACAGCACTCATGGCCAAGACATCGGCTTTGCGCGCACGCTCGTAGCGGCGCAGCAGTTTTTCGTCGCCCAGGGAGCGCCAGTATTCGCGCGCTAGCAGCACTTGCGCCAATTTGTTGACATCCGCCAGACCCAGGTTCAGACCCTGGCCAGCCATCGGGTGCACGGTGTGCGCAGCATCTCCGGCCAAGGCCCAGCCCGGCCCGACCCAGCGCTGGGCGCTGCACAGCGTCAGTGGCCAGCTGGCCACCGGGCTGCACAAGCTGAGCTGGCCGGCCTGGTCGCCGCAGACCTGCTGCAGCGCTGCCACCAGGGCGGCGGGTGTCATTTCTTGCAGCGCTTGGGCCCGGCTCTGCGGCACTGACCAGACCATGGCCAGGGTGTGTGCGTCTGCGCCGTCCACCGGCAGCAAACCCAGCACCTCCCCCTGGCCGAACCATTGGCGTGCCACACCTGCATGCGGACGGTCTGAGTTCAGCCTGGCTGCCACAGCTTTCTGGTCGTAGGGCTTGATGGTCCAGCTGACGCCGAAATCGCGCCGGCTTTGGCTATGGCGCCCTTCGCAGACCACCGTCAGCGCTGCAGGGGCTGCGTCCGGTGATGCGACCAGCTCGACCTCGGGTGCAAAGCGCAGGGCCTCATGGAGAGCCTGCTCAAGCGCCGGCACGTCGACAATCCAGGCCAGCGCGGCCTGATCGCCGTTTGGCTGGTCAGCCGGCCCGTCTGTCGGGTTAAAGTCCAGCCGTCCGTCGCTGTCGCCCCATACCTGCATCTGGCTGACCGCTGTGACGCCAGCGCCTTGCGGCCAGGCCCGCACTTGCATCAGCAGGCTGCGGGAAGCGGCATTGATTGCGTAGGCGCGCAGGTCTGGCGTGGCAGGCGCATGGGCCGGGTCGCAGACCAGGGCCACGCGCAAACGTTGCCGCGCCAGCAGCAGTGCCAGCGTGCGGCCCACAATACCGTCACCGCGGATACAGACGTCAAAATCTTTGCTCATGCGCTATTTTAAGAGGCAGTGCAAAATCCCAACTTGAACAAGGTCGTAGCCATCCGCCCACATGAAAGCCTATTCGTGACTGACACCACCCGCCCGCCTGATTTCACCGCCGTTATTGCGCAGCTTTACATCTATCCGGTCAAGTCCTGCGCCGGTGTGGCTCTGGGCGAAGCCTTGCTCACAGAAACAGGCCTGGACCTGGACCGTGCCTGGATGGTGGTCGATGAAACGGGTGAATTCTTGACGCAGCGCGAACTGCCGCGCATGGCCCTGGTGCA
>CAMBWM010000204.1 GCA_945871335.1 Polaromonas sp. YR568
TGGAAGATCGAAGACCTGGCTCGCGGCCAGTGGCAACTGGTCGTCAACGAACTGCCGCCCGGCGTCAGCACCCAGCGTGTGTTGGAGGAGATCGAAGAGATCACCAACCCCAAGGTCAAGCTCGGCAAAAAAGCCCTCAGCCAAGACCAGGTGCAGCTCAAGCAAACCCTGCTGGCCGTGCTCGACGTGGTGCGCGACGAGTCCAGCAAAGACGCCGCCGTGCGCCTGGTGTTTGAACCCAAGACCAGCCGCATCGAGCAGAGCGAGCTCATCAACACCTTGCTGGCGCACACCAGCCTGGAAAGCTCCTCGCCCATCAACATGACCATGGTGGGGCTGGACGGCCGGCCCACGCAAAAATCACTCCGGCAAATGCTGGCTGAGTGGATCTCTTTCAGGCAAACCACCATCGAGCGGCGCTCGCAGTACCGGCTCGACAAGGTGCTGGCGCGCATCCACATCCTGGAAGGCCGGCAGCTGGTGCTGCTCAATATTGACGAAGTCATTGCCATCATCCGCCAGGCCGAAGAGCCCAAGGCCGCGCTGATTGAGCGCTTCAAGCTCAGCGAGCGGCAGGCCGAAGACATTCTTGAGATTCGCCTGCGCCAGCTTGCCCGGCTTGAAGCCATCAAGATCGAGCAAGAACTCAGCAGCCTGCGCGAAGAGCAGGGCAAGCTTGAAGAAATCTTGGGCAATCCGACCGCGCTGCGCCGCCTCATGGTCAAAGAAATTGAAGCCGACGCCAAAATCTTTGCAGACCCGCGCCGCACCTTGATCCAGGCCGACAAAAAAGCCGTGCTCGAAGTCAAAGTGGTTGACGAGCCGGTGACCGTGGTGGTCAGCGACAAAGGCTGGGTGCGCTCGCGCAACGGCCAGGGTCATGACGCCGCCAGCTTCGCCTTCAAGGCCGGCGACGGCCTGTACGCCGCCTTTGAATGTCGCACCGTGGACACGCTGCTGGTGTTTGGCAGCAAGGGCCGCGTTTACTCGGTGCCCGTGGCCGCGCTGCCCGGCGCACGCGGCGACGGCCAGCCCGTCACCACGCTCATTGACCTGGAAGCCGGCACGCAAGTGGCGCATTACTTCGCCGGCCCCGCCTCAGCCCAGCTGCTGCTGGCCAGCTCGGGCGGCTACGGTTTTTTGGCGAGTGTCGAGAACATGGTCTCGCGCAACAAAAGCGGCAAAGCCTTCATCACCTTGAGCGAAAGCGAAACCCTGTGCCGGCCCTCACACGCCGCAGGCAGCTCCGGCGCGCTGCCGCTGCCAGAGGCCACCCACGTGGCCTGCGCCTCCACGGGCGGCCGCATTTTGACCTTTGACATCGACGAACTCAAGCTGATGGAAAAAGGCGGCCGCGGCCTCATGCTCATCGACCTCGAAGCCAAAGACCAACTCGCAGGTGCCGCCGCCTACACCCGCAGCATCAAGATCGCCGGAATCGGCCGCGGCGCCAAAGAGCGAGAAGAAACGCTGGAGATCCGCAGCCTGAACAACGCCCGCACCGCGCGTGCCAAAAAAGGCAAGGTGGCGGATTTGGGGTTCAAGCCGACGGGGGTGGTGCGGGTGGAGTGAAGGCGTGGGCTAGTACTGGCCCGTGATAAAGCGACAACCATCACATCACCTTTTTTGCAGATGGTTTTGCTTTGGGCTTATGGGCTGGGTTAACGACTGCAGCGTCAATAGCGTTTGGCACCTTCACTCCCTCAGGAATTCTTGCCAAACTGACACTCTCAACGCCAACCACTGCCCCCGGCAAAGGGTCAGGATCAAGACCCCCATCCATCGCAAATCCTCCAACGCCAATTTTGAACCCAAGATTCAATTGATAAACGCCCTCATGGATCCCAAAGTGACGGATCATGACCCCGGTCAAGGTTTTGAGATCAAGTGAATGGAGTTGCTCAATGGGTGACATATGTGTTCATTTCAAATTGCTGCACCTGACCCGTGCTGTAAGTCCGCATCCCGGAGCTCTTCACATCTGACAGCGAGGTCAGCTTGACTGTGACAATGTGATCGTGAGTGTGAGCATGTTTGATCGTTGCATCTGCTAGGTATTGTTCAAGAGCACTCACCACCACCGCATTGAGCTTCACGCCATCCTTATGCGCTTTCACCGCGGCAGCTCTGTGCAAAGCGGGCCCAACTCGAACATTGAATACGCCACCGCAAGGCTGCTGTGGATCGCGCCCAAGTTGCTGGCAGGTCACCAGATAGTCATCAACGGCGGCTTGAAACTCTTTTCGAAGACCAGGAACAGTCTTCGCCTCGTACGTCACCAAATCGTTGATGAAAAGAATTTTTCCGAAGAGAAGATCTGTGCCAGCGTCTACTTCGATAGAACCTAGATAGCCATTGTGTTCAAGCGTGGTCATGCTTATTTCCTTGCCTCGATCAGGCCGATTTCTTCTAATCTTTCGCTTACTTCTTTGATGTAGCAAGGCTTAACCTCGTTACCAGGATGCGGTCTGTGCAAGCTGATCATGTTGTTCTTCTCCGTATGGAAAAACTTTCTACGAGAACCACTGTTCGTTATTTTCTTGTAGCCAAGGTGCTTCAAAGCTGCCACCAACTCGTTCCACTTGATGTTGCTCGGGGTTGGCTTGGCTTTTATTTTTTCAATGATTTTGTCTGCTTGTGCCATGTTGGTTTACCACGGCAGACTTAAATTGTAACCATTTTATAGTTACAGCAGACTGGCATGAATTTTAAAGGGAAGTTCCTTTGTATAGTACTAAAAAATTACTTTTTACTCAATGTTGGGAGCTTTGGCTAGGTGGTTTTGTTCGGCTTGTGCCGCCGGCCGGCGCAGTGCGGTCCGACAGGGCATTGCGGTGGTGCGCAGTAGCATTGCGGGTGCGTGTGTGGTCAGCACGGATATCCTGTACGTAGGCATGGACGGCATGTTTGCGGCCGGCAGTCTGTCGGCTCACAAGGCCCGCATAGCTTTGCAACTGGCCTTGCATGCGGTAGGGCAGGCAGGTGATAGCCCAGCGGTGAGAGTCTGGCAGGATGTGTTTGTGAAAACAGCGCCGTAACTTAATTCAAATCAAGCCCATTCTTTCAGGCATTTGCCGGGCCTGGAATAGCCTAGTCAGCAGCCGTTATGCAGCTTCCACTTTTCTTCGTGCCCCAATTGCTTGGCGAACTCGGGAACACGGCAGCGCTCTTCTGGCGCCTGGCTGGTGTTGACCAGCGGTGGTGTTGCGGCGCGAAGGGTGGGTAACAAGGCAAGCAGCATTGCCACATAGACCGCAGCAATCAGCGCTTGTGCGCGCGACACCATCTGGATGGGCTCACGGTTTTGGATCGCACAGACATTACCCGGGCAGAGTTGTGCTTTTTCTTTGTTGAACACGTTGTACAACTTGCAGCCGATGCAGATGCCAAATGAAGTCTCTAAAAACAGCAGCGTGAGACAGATGAGGCAGATGATCATGTTGATGGGCCCGCGCACGTCTTGGAGTACGACCAGGAACATCATCAATGATGCTAAGCCCAGTCCTATGCCCCAGGCAAAGCGCTTTTGAGGCGCGCCCACGTACTCCGCAGTCTGGTTGTTGACTATCCACCGCGCCATGATGAGCGTAGGGGCGAAGCGGGGATTGATGACGACCCGGATGAAGAAGTCAATGAAGAACGCCACGACAGTGAATTTCGTAGGCATGAAATCGCCTTTGAACCATGCGTTCATGAAGGCAACGATTGCAAGCACGAGCATGATGCCGGCCGCACCCCGAGCCTCACGCTCGTTCAAAACGCGAACAGGATAGCCTGGGTGATTTTCACCAAATTCAAATGTATTAGTCATGACTGAATTATCTGTCCATTGGCTTCATCAACCCATGGACCGGCTAAGCTTTTAGAACGAGCTTTGTGGAGGCATACCCAAAGCGCTGTTATTCGCCGGTTTGGGTTTTCTCGCGCAGCTGTGAGTCTGCCTTGCCAGGTGTGCTGATGGTTTTGGCGATGGAGTCAGCCTTGGCTTGCCGATCGATGCTACCGGGCGCCAAGGCTCGCGAACCTGGCCCGAAAAGTTCGAATTGTTTATAGATCACCCGAGTTTGCCCGTTGTCGGGCATGTCCGTTGCGGATAGTTTGAGGGTTTTCGTTTTCATCTGCGTTGAATGACGATGGTTTGGCACCGCTAGAAAAATTAAATCCAAGCCAGAAAATAGTATCTTATAGCTAATTTTTGATGACAAAAAGTCATATGAATGTCATGAAGCGAAGCCTACGCCCATTCGCGCCAAGACGCCTTGATATCGGCGACTTGTTGGTAAAAAGGGTGGATACGCTGACTTTCGGGCAGTTTTTTGGTTGCAGACTGCTAGTTGACGCATAATGCCATGTGCAAATACCAAAATATTTGCACAATTTTGGTGATCGGTCAGTTTCGCGCGCTACGGCGGTACTCTTAAAGTTTGTTGTGCTTTCGGGACCCAATCGCTTTTGTTATATGTATTTTTGAGGAGTCCCCATGGGCAATAAACTTT
>CAMBWM010000205.1 GCA_945871335.1 Polaromonas sp. YR568
GTCAAAAGAGACAGCCAATCAATTAATTTTTAATTTTAAATAACTACAAAAAAAGAAAAAGCGTATCAGGATGGACTAGATGAATTGCAAGGAGTGTTAATCATGGATACTTCAATCGCGCTTCGTATTGACGGCAGCTTGCAGCAGTGGGCCGGCAAGAATTCGCCGCAGGGGGATAAGCAAAAACGCCGTCTCCAAAAACTGCAGGCCTTACTGCAAAGCTTAAAGGCGGGTGAGTTGGAAGACGCTCGGATAGCTTTTACTGCGCTTGTCAATTTTGATCCCTCTTTGTCTGCTGATCCCTATCTCAGCAAGATTGGTGCTGCATTGCAGAGCAGTAATCTTTACGCTGCACAGCACTTTGGACAGGAAATTCAAAACCGTGGTTTTCAACTTCAATCACCCGCATCTGCTGCTCACGTTGCAAAACAAATTGGGGATAAACAGATTGCGCTGAACATTTACTCCGGTCTCAATAGGGTTGATAGATCTGCATGATCATAAAAATAAATTCAAATAGGAAACGTGGTTACATTGACCATATTTCCACAAGTAGTCTGGTTGAGCGAGCATAAGATGGAACTGTTTGGCTTTGCAGGCTTGAGTATCTGCATCAGTCCAGCTTGATGCCCAAATCGACTGCCAATTTGATCCAGACAGGTACGTCACGCTCCCAATCACGACGGGTGTCGACTAAATTTTTGGGTTTGTTAGGAATTGAAAATGACTCGCGCAATTTGGCAGCGCGTTCGGTGTTAGCCCCTTCAATAACCACACTTGAAAGTATTTTTAAAACGGCTTCTGGTGTGCCAGCGGGGGCCATCAGTGGAAGCCCACCCTCCAGTGCCACCAAAGGATCCGTCATGCCTTGCTCAACCAAGGTTGGCACATCTGGCAATTTGGGTGAACGATAAGAGCCGGTCACGCCAATAGCACGAACACCTCGGCCTGCAACTGTGTTGAAGGCTTGGTAACTGCCAACGGCTATTTGCAGTTGACTGGAGGCCACATCAATCCACATGGCGGCTTCACCTTTGTAATGAATCGAAAGTATTTTGCTGCCATAGTTGCGGTTGATTTGATCTGCCACCATGTGGGGATAAGACCCAGGGGCATAAGTACCCATCGAGGTTTGGTTGGTTTTAGCAAACTCGATGAACTCTTGAATGGTCTTGGCAGGTACTTTTTCCGAAATGCCGACGACCAAAGGTCCCGATGGAAAATTGGCCACAGGGGTGAGGTCTTTGTCCAGGTTGTAGGGTAATTTGGTGTACAAAACACGGTTTTGCCATACAGTGCCTGAAGTGGTCATCAACAAGGTGTATCCATCTGGAGCCGATTTGGCAACGGTATCAATGCCAATAATGGCACCAGCTCCGGGTTTGTTGTCGACAACCGCAGTCACCCCCAACTTTGCCGTGAGTTGTTCCGCATACATGCGGGCATAGGCGTCTGTCAGTCCGCCTGGCGGAAAGGCCACGACGATCCGAATAGGCTTGTTGGGCCATTTCCCAGACTGCGCAAATGATTGCGGTAAAACCAGTCCAGCACTTGTTCCGGCGATCATTGAAAGCGCTTGGCGTCGAGTGGGTGTTGTAAAATCGGTCATAGGTTGATGCGTTGAGTTACATGGTCTTAGTCTATTTGGAGCTCATCACATTGCAGCGGGTGATAACCCTGTTTTTTTCACGCGTACACACCCTCCGTCCCTGAATGGGGCGGGGTTCATTCGCCCATGCCTTGCGGCATGGGTCATTTCTTTTTTGCAGCATCAAATTCATGAAACAAAGAAACCTCGGAAAAAATGGCCCCATGGTGTCGGCTCAAGGCCTGGGCTGCATGGGCATGTCCATCTTTTATGGCCAGCCCGATGATGCATCCTCCATCGCCACCATCCACCGCGCCCTTGACATGGGCGTGAACATGATCGTGACTTCCGATGCCTATGGCAACGGCGCCAACGAGTCGCTGGTGGGTAAAGCCCTGGCTGGGCGGCGCAACCAGACCGTGGTTTGCACCAAATTTGGCAATCTGGCCCTGGCTGGCGGCGGCGACACCGGGTTCACGGGTGGTGACCCCCGACATGTGGTCATTGCCTGTGACCGCTCTTTGAAGCGTTTGGGTGTGGATGTGATTGACCTGTATGCCCTGCACCGGGTAGACCCCCAGGTGCCCATCGAAGAGACCGTTGGAGCCATGAAGCGCTTGGTGGAGCAGGGCAAGGTCCGCCACTTGGGTTTGTCCGAGGCCGGTTCAGCCACCATAGAGCGCGCCTACAAAATTCATCCTCTCGCCTCTCTCGAGACCGAGTACTCGCTTTGGAGTCGCGACATCGAAGGCGACATCGTTCAGACCTGCCGCAAATTGGGCATGGCCATCATGGCCTATTCGCCGTTGGGGCGGGGTTTCCTGACCGGGACGATCAAGAGCCTGGACGCGCTGAGTGAAAAGGATGGTCGCCGCAACATGCCCCGCTTCAAGCCGGAAAACATCGGGCAAAACGCATCCCTGATCGAACGCATGGATGCCATCGCCCAGCAAAAAGGGGTCAGCACAGCCCAATTGGCTTTGGCCTGGGCCCACGCTCAAGGGCAAGACGTGTTCCCGATTCCCGGCACCAAGCGCGTCAAGTATCTGGAGCAAAACGTGGCAGCTCTCGATGTGGCTCTCACGGCTGAAGACCTGAAGGCCCTCAACGAGATGTTCCCCTTTGGGGCCGCATCGGGCACACGTTACCCCGAACCCGCCATGAAGGGTTTGGGCATTTAAGGGGGGTCAGCAAAAGCCCCTGGCCGCCCATTAGGCATTAACCCTTGGGTTGGCTGTTTGGGCTTGACGGTCTCTTGAGTGCCCTGATGTTCATACACGACACAAAAACCGCTCAGGTCGACTGCCTGATCGGACTGCCCGGTCGCGGTCACGGGGCAGGATGCTTGGGCCGTGGGGTCTGCAAGGGGGTCGCAGACAGCAGCAGGGCGCAGGTGCCGAGGAAGGGTCGAGTCAGGATGCGTTTAGAGCGGGTCATGGGGTCGGCCTTGGGTCTGGAAAAAGGAATATGACCTCAGGTTACAACGCAGGTCAGTGCCCCCGGGGAGGCACAAAAAGGTTTTTTTAGTCTTGGCAAACCCGCATGCCTTGCCCATACTGGCCAGGAGTTTCACTTGGCAGGATAGATGCATGCGCACAGAACTGATACAAATTCCCACCGATGGCATCCCGATGGACGGGGCCCTGCACCTGCCCGAGGGCCCGGTGCGTGGCAGCGTGCTTTATTTTCATGGCAATACCATGAACTTTTACACCGGTGGGGCCCGGTTTTTGCCCCCCTACCTGACCGATCTCGGCCTGACTGTTCTAGCCTTCAATCGGCGCGGCCATGACATCCTGACCACTCGCCTGAGCCGCGACGCCGAAGGCGGAGCCTTCCAGACCGTGGCCGAATCGGTGGCCGACAACCAATACGCCGCCCTGTGGTTGGCCCAACAGGGGCATGTCAACCCGGTGGTGATCGGGCACAGCTATGGTGGCATGCTCTCGACCCGTTTTGTCGCTGACCAGCCGAAAACCCCGGCCCTGGTGTTGTTGTCGGCCGGACTCGGGGGCAGGGAAAACATTTCGGGCGGGCAAGAAAAACTGTTTGCCATGGACCGCACTGCCGAACTGAAGGCCCAGGCCGAAGCTCTGGTGGCGGCCGGCCAAGGCCACACATTATTAAATTTGCCTGGCTGGTGGTGGGTGATCAGCGCCCAGAGTTTCCTGGATCGATTGGAAAATGTGCCCGATACACTGAGTTTGGCGCGACGGATCAGCTGCCCGGTGCTGGTGATCAGAGGCGATCAGGAAGATCGCTCACGTTATCCCGCTGAAGAGTTTCAGGCCGCATGCGCCGGCCCATGCGAAGTCGACATCATCACCCAGTGCGATCACTTCTACAACGACCGCCAGGCGCATGTCGCCCAGAAGGTGGCCGACTGGCTTGAACGCACGCTCAAGCTCTAAGCGCCAACATCAGGCGACTCTGGACACCCCCGGGGCGTCAAGAATCTGGACGGGTGGGTTAATCTCGGAATGTGGGTAGGCTGGAAATACCTTGCTTGCGGTACAGCTCAGCAATGCTGACTTCAACCCGCAAGCCACTGAGAACAATTTGGATCTTGAGTAATGACGCCTAGTGGCTCTTCGGATGTTTTTGACCACCTGCTCTGCAGTGGCCTTGGGTTGATTAGATTTCAATTTCATCTTCACTCCTTAGGTTGAAAGATGAACCCGAACCCTCCTTTAATCAAGTATCACTATTTGTCTCACACACATGCTGACGACGGACAAGCTTAGCAAGAGTAGTTTGGCCCCAATGTATGTTAATTGGGTGAAAAAACTGTTTGCCGCTTGGGTGACATCAAATGGTCATACGACTCCTTTTAAATCATCAAGCTTTCAGAAGTAAGGCAACACTGTGCCTGATTTTTATCGC
>CAMBWM010000206.1 GCA_945871335.1 Polaromonas sp. YR568
GTGGCCGCCTTTTGCTTTGCTGAGCGCGTGGCGATTTTGGACGGCAACGTTAAGCGCGTCCTGACCCGCGTGCTGGCTTATTCGGCAGACCTTTCGCAAGCGGCGGCTGAGCGCGCTCTGTGGGACAAAGCCACAGCGCTGCTGCCGGCGGGCCAAGACATGCCCGCGTACACCCAGGGCGTGATGGACCTGGGGGCCTCCATCTGTGCGACGCGCCAACCGCAATGCCTGATCTGCCCGGTGCAAGCCTTGTGCGCGGCGCACCGCCAGGGGCAGCCTGAAAAATTTCCTGTGAAGACGCGCAAGCTCAAGCGCAGTGCCCTTGCGCTGTGGCTGCTGTGGGTGCAACGCCCCGATGGTGCCGTGTGGCTCGAAAGGCGTCCGGCGAGCGGCATCTGGGGTGGCTTGTACTGTTTGCCGGTGTTTGACACTGAAGAGGCTTTGAGCGGTGCAGTCCCTGCTGCTGCACGCGCTGGTCTGAAGTCGAAAACGCCTTTTGTTCACGTTTTGACGCACAAGGATTTGCACCTGAAGCCCTTTGTTAGCCAGTTGACTGCCCGCCAGAAACTGGCGAAAGAGCTGACAGCGGCAGAGCGCGGCGGAGCCTGGTTTGGCCCGTCAAGCTGGCCTGCTCTCGGGTTGCCTGCGCCAGTGCGCAAGCTGCTGGAAGCTGGTGCCTGAAGCCATTACCTGAAGCTGGCCCCGGCAGGGTCGGTCGCTTGGCACGGCTTTTAGATTTGCGGCTCAGGCCTTGGATGCAGGCGCGTTGAAATTGGGCAGCAAGAAGGCGACCAACCCCAGTGCCGGAAGATAGGAGCAGAGCTTGTAAATGAATTCGATGCCGCGAGCGTCGGCGATGAAACCCATTACGGCGGCACCGAGCCCGCCGAGCCCGAAGGCCAATCCAAAGAACATCCCCGAGACCAGGCCGACCCGACCCGGTATCAGCTCATGGGCATAGACCAAAATGGCAGGAAGTGCCGAGGCCATCAGCAAGCCGATGACCATTGTGAGCACGCCGGTCCAGAACAGGTCGGCATACGGCAGGGCCAGTGTGAAAGGCAGGGCGCCCAATATGGAGATCAAAATCATCGGCTTGCGACCGATACGGTCGGTCAGTGCGCCGCCGAGCACGGTACCCACTGCGATCGAGGCCATGAAAATAAACAACTGGATCTGCGCAGCCTGGATGGACAGATTGAATCGTTCAATCAGATAAAAAGTAAAGAAAGACGTCAGACTCGAGCTGTAAACGTTCTTTGAAAACAGCAGCAACATCAGCACACTGACCAGGAAAAAGACCCGCGCACGGGACAAATTATTTGTCGCGGTGCTTGCACGTGCGCCGCCCTGGCCCGGACGCGATTGAGCGCGGTACCACATGCCGATGCGAGCTAAAAAAAACATCCCCACGAGCGCCGCAAGCGAGACCCAGGCAATGGCGCCCTGGCCACGTGGCAAGACGATAAAGGCCGCCAGCAAGGGGCCGACGGCCTGCCCGACATTGCCGCCGACTTGAAAGAAGGCCTGGGCGGTGCCATAGCGGCCACCGGAAGCCATGCGCGCAACGCGAGAGGCCTCAGGGTGGAATATGGCCGAGCCTGTACCAATCAGGGCGGTCGAAAAAAGAATGGCCACATAATTTTCTGCTACCGACAGCAGCAGCAATCCTATGAGCGTGGAGCACATACCCAGCGCCAGTGAGAAGGGTTGGGGGTGTTTGTCGGTGTAGAAGCCTACGGTGGGTTGCAGCAGCGAGGCGGTCATCTGAAAGGCCAGTGTGATGATCCCGATCTGTGCGAAGTCCAGACTAAATTGCGCCTTCAGCAATGGGTACAGGGCCGGTATCATCGACTGAATGAGATCGTTCAGTAGATGGCAAAAGCTCAGCGAGATCAGGATCGGTATGGAGGCCGTCTGTGCGCTCATGCCCTGTGCAGGCGCGGAAAGAGCACCAGTTTCAGGCACTGGGGATGTTGTTGAAGTGCTCATGTTGGATCTTTATGTAGGGCGTCAAGCTCACGATGCCGTTTGAGTGTCTGCCAGTTCGCCGCGAAAGCCAGCGCCAGCAATTCAACCAAGTACACCGACCGATGTTGCCCGCCTGTGCAGCCAATGGCTACTGTGACGTAACTGCGTTGGTCGCGCAGCAGCGCCGGAAGCCATTGACTTAGAAAATTTTCAATGCCGGTGAACATATCGGTCACTTCGGGGTGACTTCGAAGGTAGTCGGCCACGGGTTGGTCGCGGCCTGTCAGCGAGCGCAAGTGGCTTTCGTAGTGCGGGTTGGGCAGCATGCGCACATCAAAAACATAGTCGGCGTCCAGCGGTACGCCGCGTTTGAAGGCAAAGGACTCAAACACCAGGGTCAGCCTGCTCGCCGGGGCAGCCACCAAAGTCTTGAGATAAGTCTGCAATTGGGAAGATCGGATGATGCTGGTGTCGATGACCTGAGCTTGTTCGCGTATCTCCGCGAGCAATTCGCGTTCATGCTCTATCGCTTCAACCAGTGCCCTGTGCGTGTCGGAAGCTTTGCCGCGCGACAGTGGATGCATGCGCCGAGTTTCGGAAAATCGTCGGACTAAAGTGTCGGTGCTGGCGTCAAGAAAAATCGATTTGATGCCCATGCCCTGGGCCTGTAAGGCCAACAACTGCTTGGGCACCAGCGGCAGTGATGCGGCGCTGCGCACATCCATCGCAATGGCCACGCGGCTGGCTTTGTGTTTGAGTTCCAGCGCGACAAAACTTTCGAGAAGTTCGGGGGGGAGGTTGTCCACACAGTAGTAACCAGCATCTTCCAGGGCGTGCAGCGCGACCGATTTTCCGGAGCCGGACATACCGGTGATCAGCACCATTTCCATGCTTGTCATGCCTGGATTGGGAGTGATCATGAGCCCAACATTTCTGTGGCGTGCGCCAGAGTGGCTGGCGAGAGTTTTTCGCCGCCCAGCATGCGTGCAACTTCTGCGACCCTGGCCGGACCCTCAACGGCGTTGACGGTGCTGGCGGTGCCGTCTTTGTCGCTGCGCTTGGCGACAACAAGGTGCTGGTCGGCGCAGGCTGCCACTTGGGGCAGGTGTGTGACGGCCATGACTTGCCGGTCTTTACCTAACTGGCGCATCAGCCGACCGACGGTTTGCGCCACGGCGCCACCCACGCCGGCATCGACCTCGTCGAAAATCAAAGTTTGTGCCTGGCCCAGCTGGCTGGTGGTGACCGCAATGGCCAGTGCGATGCGCGACAACTCGCCGCCTGAGGCCACTTTGCCGACCGGCCGCGGCGTGCTGCCGCTGTGGCCGGCGACTAAAAACTCGGCCTGCTCCAGACCGTAGGCGGCGGCTTGCTCGAGCTTGCTCAGCTTGACTTCAAATTGCCCGCCTTGCATGCCCAGCCCTTGCATGGCCGCCGTGATGGCTTTGGCCAGGGCTGGCGCGGCTTTTTGCCTCGCCTTAGAGATAACTGCGGCTTCTTGCTTGTAGGCTGAGTGGGCTTGCCCAGCAGCGCCTTCCAGCGCGGCCAGGTCAGTGGCTGCATTGAGCTTTTGCAGTTCCTGACGCCAGCTGGCCAGCAGTTCAGGCAGCTCGGCGGGCGGGCGCTTGTAGCGCCGAGCCAGACTGAGCCAGCTGGCCAGGCGCTCATCGAGCGCACTCAGGCGTTGCGGCTCCAGCTCGGAGTGCCGCGCATAGCCATTGAGCGAGTGCACCGCGTCTTCAGCCTGTGCCAGTGCGCTTTGCAGGACCTCTAGCGGGGCGACGAATTGCGGCTCGATATGCGCTTGCGCCTGGAGTGCAGACGCGGCCCGAGCGAGCTGGCTACAGGCGCTGTCCTGGGCATCCTGCAGGGCTTGCAGCGCAGCTTCAACAGCTTCGCGCAGGGCTTGCGCATTGGACAGGCGGCTGTGCTGGGTGTTGAGTTCTTCCCATTCATCGTCGCCAGGCCCCAGTTTGTCGACTTCTCCGATTTGCCAGGCCAGGCGTTCTTGTTCGCGTTGCAGACTGTCTTGGGCGCTACGGGCCTCGTCCAGTGTTTTCTGTGCTGTGCGCCAGGCTTGCCAGCACTGGTTGAGCGGGCCCAGTGACACGCCGGCAAAAGCATCCAGCAGACCGCGCACCGCATCCGGCCGGGTCAGGCTTTGCCAGGCGTGCTGGCCGTGAATATCGACCAGCAAGTCCGCGATCTCCCGCAGCTGTGTGGCGGTGGCAGGACTGCCATTGACCCAGGCTCTGCTCTTGGCCTGTACATCGATGGTGCGTTTGAGTAGCAATTCTTCGCTGGCAGGCAAACCGTTTTCATCCAGCCAGTCCACAAGGGAAGCGGGGCAGTCAAAGGTGGCGCTGATTTCGCAGCGCTGCGCGCCTTCGCGCACCATGGCTGCGTCAGCGCGGGCGCCCAGTGCAAGTTGCAGGGCATCGATCAAGATGGACTTGCCGGCCCCGGTTTCGCCGG
>CAMBWM010000207.1 GCA_945871335.1 Polaromonas sp. YR568
CCTGACTTGATGGCGGCTTGTCCTGCCACCGCCGCTTGGCTGGCACGCTGTCTGAACAGACCGGCGCAATTGCAAGTGCGGGCCATGTCCCGCAAGGGCTAGGCCTTCAGCAGCCGGGCAGCGTGCAGACCCGAGCGCACCGCGCCTTCGAGCGTGGCCGGGTAGGGCCCGGCCACATAGTCGCCGCAGGCCAGCAGGCCGGGCGCGATCTGCGCTGCGGGTCGCAGCAAGCCGGGCGTGCAGGCAAACGTAGCCCGTTTTTCCACAATGGTTTGCACCAGCTCTAGCTCGAGCCCGAGCTGCGCCTGGCCTTGCGCCAGCACCTGCGCGCTTATGAGGGCCTTGTCGCCCACGCTGGCGCTGACCACAAAGGCCAGCAGGCCCGCCGGGCCGCCTAACTGGCCGCGGTCAAACACAAACTGGGCCGGCGCATCGGCACTGCCATGCAAGGCCAGCATGGGCCGCGCCAGGCTGTTTGCTTGGGCCGGGGGCGAGGTCAGGCGCGCATAGACCGTGGCAATTGACTCGTGTTGCAGGCTGGTGGCTTGGGCGGCCCAGTCGGCGTTGCTGCCGGTGCCTTCTGCCAGCCGTGCCGCCTCTTGCGGCGGGCAGGCCAGCAGCACGGCGTCGAAGTTTTCACCCTGGCTCTCTTCTGTGTTCGCGCTGCCCGACAGGCTCAGTTGCCAACCTTGCGGGCTACGCACCAGCGTTTGAACCCGCGCGCCCAACCGCGGCGCCAGCCCGTGGGCTGCCAACCAGCTCAGTGCGGCCTCGGGCAGCAGGGCGCTGAGGTCCACGCGGGGCAGCAACAGGTCGGCGCCGCCGGGCTGGCTGAACAGCGAGTCCTTCAGCACGCGCAAGAAAACCTGTGCACAGGCGCGCTCGGCCGGGGTGTTGAGCGCGGACACGCACAGCGGCTCAACCAGCCCGCGCATGGCGCGCGGCGACAAGCCCTTGCACAGCGCTGCCACCGACATGCCAGGCGCGCAAACAAAGCCGGCAGCCCGCCAGCGCAGCGCCAGCCGCAGCAGCGAAGCCTTGTCGCCCCAGGTCCAGCCACGTGCGCGCGCAATGCCCCAGGCCGCTTGCCAAGCCGACGGCCAGCACGGCCCGTTGGGCCAGGCCGCCAGCAAGGTAGACCGCGGCAATGCCAGGCCGTCGCCGCCCGGGAACTGCAGCCGCAGCGGCAGCGTGAGAAAGCTGCTGGCCGGGTCCACACCCAAGGTTTGCATGAGGCGCAGGGTCTCGGTGTAAGCGCCTATCAGGATGTGTTGCCCGTTGTCCAGTGCCAGCGGCTGGCCCTGGACGCTGCTGTCCACGCGCCTGGCTCGACCGCCCGCTCCACGGGCGCTTTCAAACAGGGTGACGCTGTGGCCCAGCCGCGTGGCTTCGACGGCGGCGGCGCAACCTGCCCAGCCGGCGCCGACGATGGCTACTTTCATCCCTAGGGCCTTACGCTACGCGCCCGAAGGCCTGGGTTTTCCAGGCCAGCCAGAACTTGCGCAGCGGCGTCAGGCTCACGCGCTGGTGCAGCACCTGGTAGCCGTCTGTCTGGATCTCGCGCAGCAAGCTGCGGTAGATGCTGGCCATCATGAGGCCCGGTTTTTGTGCGCGCCAGTCTGAAGCTGGCAAGCCGGCCAGAGCTTCGTCGTACAGCGCCAGCGCGCGCCGGGTTTGAAACTCCATCAGCGCGTTGAAGCGGGGGGAGTATTCGCGCTTCAGAATTTCGTGCACCTTGACGTCAAACTGCTGCAATTCGCTGACGGGCAGGTAGATGCGCCCGCGCAGCGCGTCTTCGCCGACGTCGCGGATGATATTGGTCAGCTGAAAGGCTTGCCCCAGCTTGTGTGCGTAGGCCGTGGTGGCCGGGTCGGTTTGGCCGAAAATGCGCGCCGCCACTTCGCCCACGATGCCGGCGACCAAGTGGCAGTAGCGCGTCAGGGCGGGGTAGTCGAGGTAGCGGTTTTGCGCCAGGTCCATCTGGCAGCCTTCGATGACGGCCAGCAAATGTGGCGCCGATATGCCGTAGACCGCGGTCCAGGGCATCAGCGCCTGCATCACCGGGTGCGTAGGCTGGCCGGCAAAGGCCTTGCCGACTTCGGTTTGCCACCAGGCGAGTTTGGTGCCGGCCAGGCCGGGGTCGGTGACTTCATCGACAACGTCGTCGATCTCGCGGCAAAACGCATAAAAGGCGGTGATGGCGGCGCGCCTGTCTTTGGGCAGAAACAGGAATGCGTAATAAAAGCTGCTGCCTGAGGCGGCGGCTTTTTGCTGGACGTACTGTTCTGGATTCATGCGCTGGATTGTCGCCGCAAGTGCGGCCGCGTTGTGAGGGCGGGGCGGCTACATCCAGAGCGTGCGCCAGGCCATGACCAGGGCGTCGCGCCGGCCAATGACGGGGCGCTGGCGCAGGGTTGCAAAGTCCAGCTGGGCAATGCGCTCGGCGATGCGCAGGCCGCCTTGAACCACCAGGCGAAGTTCCCAGCCGGCGCGGCCTGGCACGCGGCGAACCAGCGGTGCGCCTTCGAGCATCAAGCGCTGCGCCCAGGCTACGCCCTCGGCCACCAGCGCGCAGCTACCGGCTGAGGCAGTGCCGTTCAGTAGATCGTCCGGACTCACGCCGTGACGAGCTTGCATGTCGGCCGGCAGGTAAATGCGACCTCGCGGCAGGTCCACGCTAAGGTCTTGCCAGAAGTTGATGAGTTGCAGCGCGCTGCAAATACAGTCACTTTGTCTCAGGGATTCAGCGTCTTTTACGCCGTACAGGTGCAGCAGCAACCTGCCAACGGGGTTGGCTGATCGGCGGCAATAATCGAGCAGCCCAGCCTGGTCGCTGTAGCGGGTGGTGTAGACGTCTTGTTCGAAAGCGCTGAGCAAGTCGCTCAGTAGGTTCAGGGGCAATTGCCATTGGCGCAGTTGCGGGGCCAGTGCTGCGAACACGCCCGGCCAGTTGCCAGAGCCGCTTTGACCCTGCCCGCAGGCCATGAGGTCTGCTTTATAAAGCGCCAGCATTTTCAATCTTTGGTCCGGGCTGGCGTCGCCCTCGTCAGCCAGGTCGTCGGCAGTGCGGGCGAAAAGGTAGATGGCTTTGACAGCCGGGCGCAGAGGCGCTGGGCAAAGCACTGAGGCCACAGGGAAATTCTCGTAGTGCTTCGTATTTGTTGCGTTCATATTTCTTTGGGATTCTCTTTGACCGTCCGTCTGAATGGGCTTTGAATCCTTCGGGTTTGAATTGTCGCAGGGCTACAGTTCGCCTCAATCTCTGATCTAATAACCCATGAGTCAGTAACTAACGGTTTGCCCCGGAAAGTTATCTTTTGAATACCTTGGTAATAAGCAGGAAAAATAAACATGCGTAAATACACTCTAGGCATGGCACTGAGCGCGTCGGTTTTGGTGCTGGGATGCTCCAAGCCGGCGGCCGTTGAAGAGCCGGTACGGGCCGTCAAAACCATCACTGTGGGCGCCGATGATTTTGCCTTGCAAAGTGAGTACACCGGAGAAATCCGTGCGCAGCTGGAATCGAGGTTGGCTTTCAGGGTGGGCGGCAAGATGGTTGCCCGCCAGGCAGAGCTTGGTCAGCAGGTCAAAGCCGGGCAGGTGTTGGCGCGGCTGGACCCGCAGGATTACCAGCTGGCCGTGGACGCTGCGCGTGCGCAAACGGCGGCCGCGAAAACTAACCGTGATTTGGCCGCGGCCGAACTGGAGCGTTACAAAGATTTACGCAAGCAAAACTTCATCAGTAGCGCCGAAATGGACAAGCGCGAGGCCACTTTGAGCTCTTCGCAGTCGCAATTCGAGCAGTCGCAGTCGCAACTCAATGCACAACTCAACCAGGCCGGTTATGCGCTGCTCAAGGCCGACGTGGCGGGGGTGCTCACGGCCGTTGAAGCCGAAGCCGGCCAGGTGGTGACCCCGGGCATGACAGTTTTTAAAATTGCCGCCGACGGCGCCCGCGATGTAGTGTTTTCGGTGCCGGATGCAAGATTGGGTGCCATGCGGGTGGGTTTGCCGGTGAAGGTGCTGGTGTGGCCGCTCAATACGCCATTGGAGGCCAAGGTGCGTGAAGTGGCGGCCAGTGCCGACCCGACCACCCGAACCTACCAGGTCAAGGCCAGCCTGAACGCTGGCCAAAAGCCGCCGGCCCTTGGCGCCACTGTCACGGTCACCGTCGGAGGCCTGCTGGCCGACCAGGCGCGGCGCTTGCCGGTTATCAAGCTGCCGATTGCCGCGCTGCGCAAAGAAGGCCAGGGCATTTCGGTCTGGGTGCTTGAGCCGGCCAGCATGACGGTACGGGCACAAGACGTTCAAGTGGCAACGGCCGACGGCAACCTCGCGGTGATCACCGCCGGGCTGGCGCCCGGCATGCAGGTGGTGACCGCGGGGGTGCATGTGCTGACGCCGGGCCAGAAAGTCAGGCTGTACCAGCCGCC
>CAMBWM010000208.1 GCA_945871335.1 Polaromonas sp. YR568
CACTGGGCGCGGTGCTGCAGCGCATGCTCCATCACCACCAGCGCCAACATGGCTTCAGCAATCGGCGTGGCGCGAATGCCCACGCAGGGGTCGTGCCGACCCTTGGTCATCACGGTGGTGCTTTGGCCTGCCAGGTCCACCGATTCGCGTGGCGAGATGATCGAGCTGGTGGGCTTGATGGCGATCGAGACTTCCAGGTCTTGCCCGGTGCTGATGCCGCCGAGCACGCCGCCGGCGTTGTTGCTCTTAAAGCCCGCCGGGGACAGTGAGTCGCCATGCACGGTACCGCGCTGGCTGACGCTGGCAAAGCCGGCGCCGATCTCCACGCCCTTGACAGCGTTGATGCCCATCATGGCGTAAGCAATGTCGGCATCTAGCTTGTCAAAAAGCGGCTGGCCCAGGCCCACCGGCATGCCGGTGGCGACCACGCGGATGCGCGCGCCGCAGGAGTCACCGGCCTTGCGCAGCGCGTCCATGTAGGCCTCGAGCGCCGACACATCGGCCGTCGCTGCAAAAAACGGGTTATGGGCCACGAGCTCCCAGGAATCAAATGGGACGGCGATATCCCCGATCTGGGTCATGCAGCCCATGAAGCGTGTGCCGTACTGCGCCGCCAGCCATTTTTTGG
The DNA here is from genome assembly GCA_945871335.1 of Polaromonas sp. YR568. Next base: position 629 of record CAMBWM010000208.1, read on the forward strand.
CGACAGCGCCAGCAGCCACCATGGGGGCCGTCAAGCGGGCCGACGCCCGACCGCCGCCACGCGGGTCACGCAGGCCGTATTTGTGCAGGTAGGTGTAGTCAGCATGACCAGGCCGGAAGGTCTCCAGAATGTTGCCGTAGTCCTTGCTGCGCTGGTCGGTGTTCTTGATCAGCAGGCAGATCGGCGTGCCGGTGGTCTTGCCTTCGTAGACGCCGGAAAGGATTTCGACCGCATCGGGCTCGTTGCGCTGCGTCACGTGCCGGCTGGTGCCAGGCCGGCGGCGGTCCAGGTCGTGCTGGATGTCGGCTTCACTCAAATCCATACCAGGCGGGCAGCCGTCGATCACGCAGCCAATGGCCAGGCCGTGGGATTCACCGAAGTTAGTGACCGCGAAAAGTTGTCCGAAGGTGTTGCCGCTCATGGACTTATTATCCACCGGTCAGGGGCAGCCCCGGCTTAGCTTGGCTTGGCCTCGTCTTCAGACGGCCAGTCGCGGATATAGGCCTTGAGCATCTGGTTTTCGAAGTTCTGACTGTCAACCACGGCTTTGGCCACGTCGTAAAAACTGATCACGCCCATCAACACCTTTTGTTCGACCACCGGCATGTAGCGTGCATGGTGCTCAAGCATCATGCGGCGCACATCGTCAATTTCGGTTTCCGAGGTACAGGTCAGAGGTTGCTTGTCCATGGCTTGGTCCACCAGCGTACTGCCGATTTCACCGCCGTTTTTAACTATGCTTTTGATTACTTCGCGAAAAGTCAGCATGCCGACCAGCGCGCCTTGGGACATCACCACCAAAGAGCCTATGTCTTTGTCGGCCATGGTTTGGGTGGCCCGGGACAGGGGTTCGTCGGGTTGCACGGTAAAAAGGGTGCTGCCCTTGACACGCAATATGTCTGCGACTTTCATTTCCAGTCTCCTGATTGTTGTTGCCAACCGCACGGCCTTTGGCGCTGACCACAAGCCCGGTCCGGCACAGTGCCAATATAGCCCACAATCGAGCTGCAATCCGCCGGCAGCGGCGGGGTTTTAAGACTTCTTCAGGAGACAGCATGCCTGGTTACTCAGACCCCGGCTTTGACACACTGGCCTTGCACGCGGGCGCGCAACCCGATCCGGCCACCGGTGCACGCGCCGTGCCTATCCATTTAACGACCTCCTTTGTCTTTGAGTCCAGCGAACACGCGGCCAGCCTGTTCAACCTGGAGCGGGCCGGCCATGTGTATTCGCGCATCAGCAACCCGACCAATGCCGTGCTCGAGCAGCGTATCTCGGCGCTTGAGGGCGGCATTGGCGCCATTGCCACCGCCAGCGGTCAGGCCGCGCTGCACCTGAGCATCGCCACGCTGATGGGCGCCGGCTCGCACATTGTGGCCAGCACCGCGCTGTACGGCGGCTCGCACAACCTGCTGCACGACACGCTGCGCCGTTTCGGCATCGACACCACGTTTGTAACGCCCGGCGACCACGACGCTTGGCGCGCTGCCGTGCGGCCCAACACCAAGCTCTTTTTCGGCGAAACCGTAGGCAACCCCGGCCTGGACGTGCTCGATATCGAGGCTGTGGCCGCCATCGCCCATGCGGCCAAGGTACCGCTGCTGGTCGACTCGACACTGACCTCGCCTTGGCTGATCAAACCCTTTGAGCTGGGCGCCGACCTGGTCTACCACTCGGCCACCAAGTTTCTCAGCGGCCACGGCACGGTGATCGGCGGGCTGGTGGTGGATGGCGGCTCGTTTGACTGGGATGCCTCGGGCAAGTTTGCCGAACTCACCGAGCCTTACGCCGGCTTTCACAACATGGTCTTCAGCGAAGAAAGCACCGTGGGCGCCTTTTTGCTGCGCGCGCGCCGCGAAGGTCTGCGTGACTTCGGCGCCTGCATGAGCCCTCACACCGCCTGGCTCATCTTGCAGGGCATTGAGACCCTGCCCTTGCGCATGGCCCGCCACATGAGTAACACCGAGAAAGTGGTTGAGTTCTTGGCCGCGCACCCGCTGGTAGCGCGCGTCGGCCACCCGATGCTGCCTGGCCACCCCAGCCATGCGCTGGCGAAAAAATTGCTGCTGCGCGGCGCCGGATCGGTGTTCAGCTTTGACCTCCGCGGCAGCCGCGCCCAGGGCCAGGCTTTTGTCGAGGCGCTCAAGGTCTTCAGCCACCTGGCCAACGTCGGCGATTGCCGCAGCCTGGTGATTCACCCGGCCAGCACCACGCATTTCCGCATGAGCGACGAAGCCCTGACCGCCGGCGGCATCACCCAAGGCACCATCCGGTTGAGCATCGGCCTGGAGGACCCGGACGATTTGATCGATGATATGAAGCGCGCCCTCAAGGCCGCTGAAAAACAAGCATGATCATTCGCCCCTACGCCGATGCCGACCAAGACCAGGTGGTGGCCCTCTGGCAGATCTGCGAGCTCACACGCCCTTGGAACGACCCGGTCAAGGACATTGCGCGCAAGCAACAGGTGCGGCCGGAATGGTTTTTGGTGGGCGATCTCGACGGCCAGGTCATTGCCAGCGTGATGTTCGGCTACGAAGGCCACCGGGGCTGGATGAACTACCTGGCCGTGGCACCGCAATACCAGTCCAAAGGTTATGCACACGCACTGATTGCAAAGGGAGAGGCGCTGCTGCTGGCAGCCGGTTGCCCGAAGATCAGCCTGCAAGTACGAAGCAGTAACGCAAAGGTCATCGCCTTCTACCAAAGCCTGGGCTATGGCCAGGATGAAGTCATCAGCCTAGGCAAACGGCTGATCCCCGACAACTGAAACTGATTACCAAATTCTTGCCATGCTCATCACCGTCCAAAGTGCACCCACCTATTGCTACACCGGCGGCAAGCCCTTTGACGCGGCCAAGCCCACCGCTGTCTTCATCCACGGTGTGCTCAATGACCACAGCGTGTGGATCTTGCAAAGCCGCTTTCTGGCGCACCACGGCTGGAACGTGCTGGCCGTCGATTTGCCCGGGCATTGCCGCAGCGGCGGCGAAGCGCCGGCCAGTGTTGAGGCGGCGGCTGATTTTATCGCCGCAATGCTGGATGCCGCCGGCTTAGCGCGCGCCGCGCTGATAGGCCACAGCTGGGGCTCTTTGATCGCGCTTGAAGCGGCGGCCCGCTTGGGCGAGCGCATCAGCCACCTTGTACTGGTGGGCACGGCTTACCCCATGAAGGTCTCGGCCACGCTGCTCGACGCGTCCCTCAACGAGCCGATGAAAGCGCTCAAGATGATCAACGTCTTTTCACGCAGCACGCTGGCGCCACCGCCCTCGGTACTGGGGCCGGGCACCTGGGTCTATGGCGCCAGCCTGGCGCTGGGCCGGCGCGTGCTGGCCAGCAACCCGGCGGTTAATGTGTTTCACCGCGGCTTTGTGGCTTGCGACAGCTACGCCAATGGCGAAGAAGCCATGGCCGCAGTGAGCTGTCCGGTGCTCATGGTGCTGGGGTCGCAAGACCAGATGACGTCGCCTAAGGCCGCCCAGACATTGATCGCCAGTGCGAGTGCCAGTGGCAATACCTGCAAAGTGATTGCGCTGCCCGTCGGCCACCACCAAATGAGCGAGGCACCCGACGCCATGCTGCAAGCTATTCGCGAGTTTTTGCAGCCATGAGCGCCGCCCGCAAACCGCAAGCTACTCTGGCTAAACGTCCCGCACTGGACGCGGCCGATATCTCGCGCGTGATTGAAATGGCCTGGGAAGACCGCACCAGCTTTGACGCGATAGAGCAGCAGTTCGGCCTGAACGAAGCGGCTGTGATCTCTCTGATGCGGCGCGAGCTCAAGCTCAGTTCTTTCAA
>CAMBWM010000209.1 GCA_945871335.1 Polaromonas sp. YR568
CAGAAACTCGCCGGCATCGAGCTGGCGCTCGCCGGCTGTGAGTTCACGCGCAAACCAAATGTCAATGAACTCGGTGGAGTAAGAGATGACAGGGTGCAAGACACCGGCGCGCGCCCACTGGCGGGCGGTGTAGCCGGTTTCTTCAAGCAACTCGCGCTGGGCGCAGGCCAGCGAGTCTTCACCAGGGTCGAGCTTGCCGGCCGGAAACTCGACCATGACAGACTGCACCGGGTAGCGAAACTGCCGCTCAAGCACCAGTCGCCCGCCCGGCAGCTCAGCCACCACCATCACGGCGCCTGGGTGAATCACGTATTCGCGAAAAGCCTCTTTGCCATCTGGCAGGCGCACGGTGTCACGCATAACGTGCAGGAAATGACCGTGCAGCAGCTCCTGGCTGGCCACACGGGTTTCGGTCAGGTGCGCGTCATCGGGTAAAGCGGGCGGCGAAGTCATCGCAATTTAAGCAGGTAGCGCAGCACAAAGCCCGGAAAGGCAAAGGTGACAAACAGCGTGCCGGTGATCGCATAAAACTCCCAGCCCTGAGGCGCGATCTGGCCAAGCTGATGCTCTAGCGCCAGAGCCACAGCGCCGACCACAAAGTACCACAGCACCAGCTCCAACAAGCGCAATGACAAGTGTTTGGCCGCGTTCAGGCGGTACACCAGCATGAAGCGCTGGCTGATGAAAGGCAAATTGGCTGCCAGCAAGGCCAGCAGCACCACCAACCAGACTGGCGCTGACTGGCTCATCGGCTCAGTTGACCAGCGTCTTGACCAGCACAGCAATGGCATCGCCGCACAATGTCATCAGGCCACCGGGTGCGATGCCCAGCACCAACAACAGACCGCCGTTCAATGCCAACACAGCGCGGGCGTCGGTGTTGGCAACGATCTCTGTTGGCAGACCAGCGTGTGGGGCGTCAAAGTACATCACCTTGACCACCCGCAGGTAATAGAAAGCGCCGATCAGCGAGGCCAGCACGGCAAACACCGACAGCAACAAGTAGCCGGTCAGACCGGGCGCCAGCAGCGATTGCAGCACCGCCAGCTTGGCGTAAAAACCCACCAGCGGCGGCACGCCGGCCAGCGAGAACATGGCCATCGCCATCACACCCGCAAACAGCGGACTGCGCTGGTTCAGGCCCGACAGGTCAGTGATTTCTTCAGCCTCATGGCCTTGACGCGCCAGCAGCAAGATGATGCCAAAAGCCGCCAGCGTGGTCAGCACATAGGTGATGACATAAAACATGGCTGCGCCATAGGCAGAGGTGGCATTGATATGCTGCCCGCCGGCCACCCCAGCCAGCATGGCCAGCAGGAAAAAGCCCATTTGCGCGATGGTTGAAAAAGCCAGCATGCGCTTGAGGTTGGTCTGGGCAATGGCGGCCAGATTGCCCACCAGCAGGGAGCCCACAGCCAGCACCATCAGCATCTGCTGCCAGTCGATCGCCAGTGGCAGCATGCCCTGTACCAGCAGACGCATGCAGATGGCAAAGGCAGCCAGTTGCGGTGCCGCTCCGATCAGCAGGGTCACGGCGGTGGGTGCGCCCTGGTAAACGTCGGGCAGCCACATGTGAAACGGCACAGCACCAAGCTTGAAGGCCAGACCGGCAACGATGAAGACCAGGCCGAAGACCAGCACCTGGTGCTTGACCTGGCGGCTGGCGATGGCCTGAAAAACTTCGCTGACATTGAGCGAACCGGTGGCCCCGTAGATCATGGACAGGCCGTAGAGCAAAAAGCCCGAGGCCAGTGCGCCCAACACAAAATACTTCATGGCCGCCTCGGTGGCCGTCGCGTTGTCGCGGCGCAAGGCCACCAGCGCGTAGCTGGACAGCGTCATCAGCTCCAGGCCCATGTAGATGACCAGGAAGTTATGCCCGGAGATCATCACAAAAATACCGAGCAGCGAGAACAGGCTCAGGGTGAAAAATTCGCCACCGCGCAGCATGTCGCGGTCGGCCGCGTAAGGTCGGCCGTAAACCAGGCTGATCATCAGCGCGACGCTGGCAAAGCACTTGAGCCAGTTGCCCATGGGGTCGCTCACGACCATCTTGCCAAAACCATAGACTGTGGCGCCCTGACTGGCGTAAACACCTTCGAGCACCGCCACCACAGCCAGCGTGAGCAGCGTCAATGCGTAGGTGGTGCCACGCAGCGGCGTCTTCACGCCCAGGTCCACCATCGCAATCACGCAAGCCATGACCAGCAGAATGAGTTCGGGGTAAACGGTGATCCAGCTTAAAGAGTCAATCATCTGAATTCTTTTGAAATAAGGTTCTAGTGGGCAGCGCTTTTAGTTCAGCTTGGAAACGGCCACATGCTTGAGCAAGTCCAGCACCGAAGCATCCATCACGTCAGTGAAGGGTTTGGGGTACACACCCATGTAAAGAACAGCAGCAGCCAGCAGGGTCAGCATGAGGAATTCGCGAGCGTTGATGTCGCTCAAGCCCTTGACATCGTCGTTGGCGACCGGGCCCAGGTAAACGCGCTTGAACATCCACAAGGTGTAGGCCGCGCCGAAGATCAGTGCGGTAGAAGCGGCCAGACCGATCCAGAAATTGAACTGCACGCCGCCCAAAATAACCATCCACTCGCCCACAAAACCGGCGGTACCCGGCAAGCCGCAATTGGCCATGGCAAAGAACAGGGCAAAGGCAGCGAACTTGGGCATGGTGTTGATGACGCCGCCGTAGCTGGCGATCTCACGCGAATGCACACGGTCATACAGCACGCCGATGCACAAGAACATGGCGGCCGACACAAAGCCGTGCGCAATCATCTGCACCACACCCCCTGCCACGCCCAGCGGGTTGAAGATGAAAAAGCCCAGGGTGACAAAACCCATGTGCGCCACCGATGAATAAGCCACCAGCTTTTTCATGTCTTGCTGCACCATGGCCACCAGGCCTACGTAGATCACGGCAGTAAGGGATAGAGCGATCATCAGCCAGGCCCATTCGTGGGCGGCGTCCGGCGTGATGGGCAGCGAAAAGCGTAAAAAACCGTAGGCACCGAGCTTGAGCATGATGGCCGCCAGCACGGCCGAGCCGCCGGTGGGCGCTTCAACGTGCACATCGGGCAGCCAGGTGTGCACAGGCCACATGGGCACTTTCACGGCAAAGGCAGCAAAGAAGGCGAAGAACAGCAGGGTCTGCAACGGGCTGCTGAGTGGCAGCTTGTGCCAAGTGGCCAGGTCAAAACTGCCACCCGACTTGACGTACAAGAAAACCAGCGCCAACAACATCAGCAAGGATCCGAGCAAGGTGTAGAGAAAAAACTTGAAGGCTGCGTAGATCTTGTTGGGTCCGCCCCAGATACCGATGATCAGGTACATCGGGATCAAGGTGGCTTCAAAGAAGACAAAGAACAGCAAGCCGTCGAGCGCGGCAAACACGCCGATCATCAGGCCGCTCAAAATCATGAAGGCGCCCATGTACTGGTTGACACGGCGCGTAATGGATTCCCAGCTGGCAATCACCACGATGATGTTGATAAAAGCCGTCAGCAATACGAACCACAGCGAAATGCCGTCCAGCCCGAGGTGGTAATTGACATTGAACCGTGCAATCCAGGGCGCGTTCTCCACAAACTGCATGGCCGAGGTGCCGATCTCAAAGCGCGAGTACAAGGGCAAGGTCACCAGAAAGCTGAGCACCGCACCGATCAGCGCCAGCCAACGCACTGCGCGGGCCTGCTCGTCACGACCCAGCGCCAGCAGCACGACTCCGAAAAAAATAGGCGTCCAGATCGCCAGGCTCAACAAACCCATTTCTTGTTCTTCCTTCTTGTTTGTTATTTTTTGAGCCAGACGAAATACGTCATAAGCACAAAGATACCGAGGATCATGCCGAAAGCGTAGTGGTAGATGAAGCCCGACTGCAGACGTCGCACCAGGCCAGAGAACCAGCCCACCAACTTCCAGGAACCATTGACCAGCCCACCATCAATCAGTGCCTGATCGCCGCCCTTCCACAGGCCCATGCCGAGCGAGCGCGCACCGCGGGCCAGCACGTTTTCATTGAACCAGTCGAGGTAGTACTTGTTTTCGAGCAAGGTGTAGACCGGCAGAGCCATGCGCTTGATGGCCGCAGGCAGAGCCGGGTTGACCATGTACATGTAATAGGCCAGCAGCACGCCGGACAGCGCCAGCCAGAACGGCGCGGTGCTCAGGCCGTGCAGCGCCATTTGCGCCGGGCCGTGGAAGAGCTTGGCGAGTTCCGCCATCGCCGGGTGTTTGGCCAGGTTGACGTGAATGGCATCTTTGAAGAAGTCACCAAACAGCATGGGGTCTATGGTCAGGAAACCAATCACCACTGAAGGAATAGCCAGCAGCACCAAAGGCACCGTCACCACCCAGGGCGACTCATGCGGCTTGTGGGCAGCTTCATG
>CAMBWM010000210.1 GCA_945871335.1 Polaromonas sp. YR568
TTGTGCGGGTGGACAACGAAAAAATGTCCAAGAGCCTTGGCAACTTCTTCACCATCCGCGAAGTGCTGGCGCAGTACGACCCCGAAACGGTGCGATTTTTCATACTCCGCGCGCATTACCGCAGCGCGCTGAACTACAGCGACGCGCACTTGGACGATGCCCGCAGCTCGCTCAAGCGCTTGTACACCGCGCTCAGCCTGGTGGCTCCGGCCCCCGTCAGCATTGACTGGCGCGAGCCTTATGCCGCGCGCTTCAAGGCGGCTATGGATGAAGACTTCGGCACACCCGAAGCCATTGCCGTGCTGTTTGAGTTAGCGGGTGAAGTCAACCGCCACCAATCTGCACAGTTGGCCGGCATGCTCAAGGCGCTGGGCGCTTGCCTGGGCTTGTTGCAAGGCTCGCCGGCGGCTTATTTAAAGGCCGGCGCTGCGCTCGACGACGCCAGCATTGCCGGCCTGATCGCCGAGCGTGCTGCCGCCAAGCAAGCCAAAGATTTCGCTGGCGCTGACCGCATCCGCCAGGACTTGCTCACGCAAGGCATCGTGCTCAAAGACTCACCCGCCGGCACCACCTGGGAGGCCAAGTCATGAGCACACCCGCCAAAATCGGCCCGGCCACCGTTCATCTGGTATCAGCCCAGACGCCAGCGCTGAGCTTGCCGGCCTACTGGGATGAGGCCTGCAAGTACCTCGTCAAAAAAGACCGTGTGATGAAGCGTCTGATACCGCAATTTGGCGCGGTTGGCCTGCAGTCCCGCGGTGACGCCTTTGTCACACTGGCGCGCAGCATTGTGGGCCAGCAGATTTCGGTCAAAGCGGCGCAAAGCGTCTGGAGCCGCTTTGAGCTGCTTCCCAAAAAAATGACGCCGACCAATGTGCTCAAGCTCAAGGTCGATGACATGCGCGCGGCCGGGCTGAGCGCGCGCAAGGTGGAGTACCTGGTTGACCTGGCGCTGAACTTCGACGCCGGTGCGGTGCACGTCAAAAACTGGGAGACCATGGATGACGAGGCCATCATTGCTGAGCTGATCGCCATTCGCGGTATTGGCCGCTGGACGGCCGAGATGTTTCTTATTTTCCACTTGATGCGTCCTAATGTGCTGCCGCTGGATGATGTTGGGCTGATCAACGGCATCAGCAAGTCTTATTTCTCCGGCGAATCCGTCAGCCGCAGTGATGCACGCGAAGTCGCCGGGGCCTGGGCGCCTTACTGCACCGTCGCGACTTGGTATATTTGGCGATCTCTCGACCCCTTGCCGGTGGCTTACTGAGCCTTGCAAGTGCTGACCTCGCGTGATCTGATTCAATCCCTGAACAACAAAGTAGCAAGGCCATGGTTAAAAAAACCTTTCTAGATTTTGAGCAACCTATCGCCGACCTGGAGGTCAAGATAGAGGAGCTTCGCTACGTGCAGACCGAGTCGGCCGTTGATATCTCCGATGAAATTGATCAGCTTGCCAAAAAAAGCCAGCAACTGACCAAAGATATCTACAGCGATCTCTCGCCCTGGCAGATCACCAAGATTGCCCGCCACGCCGAACGCCCCTACACGCTGGACTACATCAGCGAGATCTTCACCGACTTTGTCGAGCTGCACGGCGACCGGCATTTTGCAGATGACCTGAGCATCGTGGGTGGTCTGGCGCGTTTTAATGGCACCGCCTGCATGGTGCTGGGCCACCAAAAAGGGCGCGACACCAAAGAGCGCGGCCTGCGCAACTTCGGCATGAGCAAGCCCGAGGGCTACCGCAAGGCCTTGCGCCTCATGAAAACCGCAGAAAAATTCAAGCTGCCAGTGTTCACCTTCGTCGACACCCCCGGCGCCTACCCCGGCATTGACGCCGAGGAGCGCGGCCAGTCTGAGGCCATAGGCCGGAATATTTTTGAGATGGCGCAACTCGAAGTGCCCATCATCACCACCATCATTGGCGAAGGCGGCTCCGGCGGCGCGCTGGCCATTTCGGTGGCGGACCAGTTGGTCATGCTGCAGTACTCCATCTACTCGGTCATCAGCCCTGAAGGCTGCGCCTCTATTCTGTGGAAGACTTCTGACAAAGCTGAAGTTGCCGCCGACGCCCTTGGCATTACGGCCCACCGGCTCAAAGCCATGGGTGTGATCGACAAGATCGTCAACGAGCCCGTGGGCGGCGCGCACCGTGACCACAAGCAGATGGCCGCTTTCCTCAAGCGCGCCCTCAACGACGCCTTCCGTCAGGTCAGTGACCTGAAGGTTAAGGAACTGCTGGACCGCCGCTACGAACGCCTGCAAAGCTATGGCCGGTTCACCGACACCAAAGCCGAAGCCAGGTAAGGGCGCTGGCCCTGATGCGGCCAACCCGGCTGTAGCGGCATTGGCAGGGTTTTCTGCTCCACTTTCTTGGCCGCTGGCCATTGCTTACAGTGGCGGCGCCGACTCCACCGCCTTGCTGCTCGCAGCTTGCGCTTTTCGGCCGGGGCAGGTCAGTGCCATTCATGTTCACCACGGTCTGCAGGTCGCGGCCGATACCTTTGCCGCGCATTGCAGTGCTGTGTGCGCCGGCTTGGGCGTGCCGCTGCATATCGCCAGGGTCGACGCCCGTCACCAAAGCGGCGAGAGTCCGGAAGACGCCGCCCGCAAAGCCCGTTACAGCGCGCTGGCCGACGGCGCCCGGGCACTGGGTTTGCCGGCCGTGCTGCTGGGTCAGCATGCAGACGACCAGGTCGAGACTTTGCTGCTGGCACTTAGCCGCGGTGCGGGCCTGGCGGGCCTGTCGGCCATGCCCGCGACCTTTGAGCGCAGCGGTGTGCTGTTTGCCCGGCCCTTGCTTGAGTTACCGTCCGCCAGCCTGCGCGCCTGGTTGATAGCGCAAGGCCATACCTTTGTGGAAGACCCCAGCAACACGGACGAACGCTACACGCGCAATCTGATCCGCGCCCGCTTGCTGCCGGCATTGCACGAGGCTTTTCCGGCATTCAGGTCCACCTTTGCGCGCAGTGCCGTCCACGCCGCGCAGGCCCAAAGCCTGCTTGACGAAGTGGCCGCGCATGACTTGGCACAGACGGGCCAGCCTCCGGCCATCGCGACGCTGCAAGCCATGTCAAGGCCACGCCAGGCCAATGTGCTGCGCCACTGGTTGCGCATAGCGCACGACGCCACACCGAGCACAGCGCAACTGGTGGAACTGCTGGACCAGATTGCCGCTTGCACCACCCGCGGCCACCACATACACCTCAAGGTGGCCACAGGCCATGTGCAGCGTGTCCAAGGACACTTGCAGTGGGATGGGCCCATATAATTACCGGTTTTGCTAACTAGGCCCGCGCATAAGACGAGTGCAGTACCGGCCGCGCCGATTAATCGGGCCGGTCAACCGGCTTAACTTGGCCAACTATTTTTGACTGATATTTTTTAATGGCTTTGATCGTTCACAAATACGGCGGTACCTCGATGGGTTCGCCCGAGCGCATTCGCAACGTTGCCAAGCGCGTGGCCAAATGGGCCCGCGCCGGCCACCAGATGGTGGTGGTGCCTAGTGCCATGAGCGGCGAAACCAACCGCCTGCTGGGCCTGGCCAAAGAACTCGCACCCGCCGGCCAAGACGAAGCCTACAGCCGTGAGCTTGACGCGCTGGCCGCCACCGGCGAGCAGGCCTCCAGCGCTTTGCTGGCCATCGCGCTGCAAGCCGAGGGCATGCCGGCTGTCAGCTATGCCGGATGGCAAGTCACCATCAAGACCAACAGCGCCTATACCAAGGCCCGCATCGAGTCGATTGACGACAAGCGCGTGCGCGCCGACCTGAACGCCGGCAAGGTGGTCATCATCACCGGCTTTCAAGGCGTAGACAGCGGCGGCAACATCACAACCTTAGGCCGTGGCGGCTCAGACACCTCGGCCGTGGCCATTGCCGCCGCGCTCAAGGCGAATGAATGCCTGATCTACACCGACGTGGACGGCGTTTACACCACCGACCCGCGCGTCGTGCCCGAAGCGCGCCGCCTGCAGACTGTCAGCTTTGAAGAAATGCTCGAGATGGCTTCGCTCGGTTCCAAGGTGCTGCAAATCCGCTCGGTGGAATTTGCCGGCAAGTACAAAGTGCCGCTGCGCGTGCTGTCCAGCTTTACCGACTGGGACATCGACATCCATGAAGAAGCCAGCTCCGGCACCCTGATCAGTTTTGAGGAAGATGAAAAAATGGAACAAGCCATCGTATCGGGCATCGCATTCAACCGCGACGAAGCCAAAATCTCCGTGCTCGGCGTGCCCGACACCCCGGGCATTGCCTACCAAATTCTGGGTGCTGTGGCCGACGCCAATATCGAAGTCGATGTGATCATCCAGAACATCAGCAAAGAAGGCAAAACCGACTTCAGCTTCACTGTGCACCGCAACGACTTTGCCAAAGCCAT
>CAMBWM010000211.1 GCA_945871335.1 Polaromonas sp. YR568
ATCCAGGCCACGCCCGACAGCGTCAGGCCGATCCAGACGCCGCTGCCCAAAATCAGGAACAGCGACAGCACCAGCAGGGCCATGATGGCGATATCGTTCATGCGATCAATTCTGTTTATTCGTTGCGCAGCGCTTCGCCGCTGGAGGGAACAACGCGGCGGTTCTGGAGTTCAAGCACTGCTTCGTCAATGAAGGCGACTGCAAAAATCAGCGCACCCCAGGCCATGGCCAGCTGCGGTATCCACAGCGGCGTGGCGTCGTTGCCGGTGGAAATGTCGTTGAAGGCATGCGACTGCCATGCCAGCTTGCAGCAGTAAAAGGCAAACAGCAGGGCCAGCAGCACGGACAGGCCCAAGGCGAACAGCTCCAGGATTTTTTTCCAGCGGCCTTGCAGCGCATTGAGCAGCAGGGTGACGCGAATGTGCTCGCCGCGCTTGAGCGTGTGCGCCATGGCCAGAAAACCGCTGGCGGCCATCAGGTAGCCCGCATAAGCATCTACGCCGGGCGCGTGAAAGTGCAGCTGCCGGCTGACAATGGACAGCAGCACCATCAGCAGCAGCCCGACCATGCACAGCGCCGCCAGGGCGGCGGCGCTGTTGTAAATGCCGTCCAGCAGTTTGCGCATGGATTCAGGTTTTACTTGAGGTAAGCGTCAACCATGGCCTTGCCCTCAGGGCCGGCTTTTTCAAGCCATTCCTTGAGCATGACATCGCCCACTTTTTTCATGTCTGCTTTGAGCTGGGCTGAGGGCGCGACGATGCTCATACCGTTGGCTTTGAGCGTGTCAAGTGAGGCTGTGTTGACCTTCTTGGAGGCTGCCCAGCCGCGAACTTCTGCGTCGGCCGCGGCCTTTTGCACGGCAGCTTTGGTAGCTGCGTCGAGTGCGTTGTAGGCGGCCTTGTTGACGATGACTGCGTTTTTAGGCAACCAGGCCTGGGTGTCGTACCAGAATTTCAGGTGCTCGTAGGTCTTGCTGTCCACCCCGGTGGAGCCCGAGGACATGAAGGATTCAACAACACCGGTGGCCAGGGCCTGCGACAGCTCGGAGGCCTGGATGGTCACAGGTTGAGCACCCACCAGTTCGGCAATGCGGGCCGTGGCCGGGCTGTAGGCGCGCCATTTCACACCCTTGAGATCGGCCGCAGAGCTGATGGGTTTCTTAACGTAAATGCCTTGCGGCGGCCAGGCCACGGCGTAAAGTAGCGCCATGCCTTGCTCATCGAGCTTTTTCTGCAGCAGGGGTTTTTGAGCCTGGTAGAGCTTCATGGCGGTGTCGTAGCTGTCAGCCAGAAAGGGCAGGCCGTCGGCGCCAAACAGCTGCGCTTCGTTCTGGAAGTTGACCAGCAGGATTTCACCGGCTTGCGCCTGGCCACCCTGCACCGCGCGTTTGATCTCCGGTGCTTTGAACAGCGAGGCGTTGGCATGCACGGTGATCTTGAGCTTGCCGCCGCTGGCTCTATCCACCTCGTTGGCGAACTGCACCAGATTTTCACTGTGAAAGTTGCTGGCCGGGTAGGCGGCGGGCAGGTCCCATTTGGTCTGGGCCATGGCGCTGGCGCCCAGGCTCAGGGCGACGGCGGCGATCAATGCGAACTTGAATTTCATGGGGACTCCTTGATTGTGGTGAATAAAAGCTGACTGAACTTTAAACGGCCTGCACTGAAAGCCGATCAGTACTTTCCCTTAATGTCAACACTTTATCAATGAATTACTAATTATCTGCCTACAATAAATCACCTGCTACAGCAGAGCCAACTTGGTTTTTTGAACCCATCTTCATTTATCAGCCGGAGTCAGTGATGTCAAAAAAACTACCTGTTCGACAAGCCATCTCTGCAGAACGCACATCTATGCCGATCGTTTCTTCGGCCCACTTGGTCTCGCCGCAAAGTACCGAGATGAGCGAGTTTGAATACGGACTCATCGTCGCGGGCAATGCTTTTCATCGCTGGGTTGCTCACTGTATGAGTGCGGCTGGCCTGAAAGATCTGACGCCACTCGACGTTTTGGTGCTTCACCATGTGACGCACCGAGCCCGGGACAAAAGGCTGACCGACATCTGCTTCATCATGAACGTTGAAGACACGCACTTGATTAACTATTCTTTAAAAAAATTGCAGAACCTCAAAGTTGTCGAAAGCAGAAAGAACGGCAAGGAAGTGATTTATGCATCAACCGAAAGCGGACAGGCCTTTGTTCAGCGTTATCGAGAGATCCGGGAGTCTTGCCTGATTGACGCTATCAAGGTGGATGACGGAATGAATCGCGATATAGGCGAGTTGGCGCGGTTGCTGCGCGTTCTTTCTGGTATGTATGACCAAGCCGCCCGTTCGGCTGCGTCGCTTTAAATTCAAAAATTAGAAATTCGCACATGACCGATAAACGCTGGCAATTCTGGATAGACCGCGGCGGCACTTTCACTGACGTGGTGGGCAAGCGCCCTGACGGCTCGCTGGTGACTCACAAGCTGCTATCCGACAACCCAGAGCAGTACCGTGACGCGGCGGTGGCCGGCATCCGGCACCTGCTTGGTTTGAAGCCCGGCGAGCCGGTGAGCGCCAAGCTGGTGGCCTGCGTGAAGATGGGCACGACGGTAGCAACCAATGCGCTGCTCGAGCGCAAGGGGGAGCCCACACTGCTGGTAACCACGCGTGGCTTTCGGGACGCGCTGCGTATCGCTTACCAGAACCGCCCGCGCTTGTTTGACCGGCATATTGTGTTGCCCGAGCTGCTGTACAGCGCCGTACTTGAGGCCAACGAGCGCATGGGTGCGCACGGCGAAGTGATTCAAGCGTTGGACGAAGCGGCGCTTAAAGTGCAGCTTGAGGCGCACTACGCGCAGGGTCTGCGAAGTGTGGCCATTGTGTTCATGCATGGTTACCGCTTCACGGCGCACGAAAAAGCGGCGCGCCGGCTGGCAGAAGCTGCCGGCTTCACGCAGATCAGCACCTCGCATGAAACCAGTCCGATGATGAAGTTCGTCAGCCGCGGCGACACCACCGTGGTCGATGCCTACCTGTCGCCCATCCTGCGCCGCTATGTTAAACAGGTGGCCGCCGAGATGCCGGGCGTGCAGCTGTATTTCATGCAGTCCTCGGGCGGGCTGACTGATGCACATTCTTTTCAAGGCAAAGACGCCATTTTGAGCGGGCCGGCCGGCGGCATTGTCGGCATGGCACGCACGGCGCAGATCGCCGGTATGGACAAGGTCATTGGCTTTGACATGGGCGGTACCTCCACCGATGTGTCGCACTTCGCCGGTGAGTTCGAGCGCGAGTTTGAGACGCAGGTTGCCGGCGTGCGCATGCGCGCACCCATGATGAGCATTCACACGGTGGCCGCCGGCGGCGGATCGCTCTTGAAGTTTGACGGCGAGCGCTTTCGTGTCGGCCCGCAAAGCGCAGGCGCCAACCCTGGGCCTGCCAGTTACCGGCGCGGCGGCCCGCTGGCCGTGACCGATGCCAACCTCATGGTCGGCAAGGTGCAGCCGCTTTATTTCCCCCAGGTGTTCGGTCCTAATGCCGATGAGCCCCTAAGCAAGGCCGCGGTCGAAGAGAAGTTTGCATTGCTGGCCGCGCAGACCGGCCGCAGCGCCGAAGTGGTGGCCGAAGGCTTTATCCACATCGCGGTGCAGCAGATGGCCAATGCCATTAAAAAAATATCGGTGGCCCGCGGCTATGACGTCACGCGCTACACCTTGCAGTGTTTTGGCGGCGCGGGCGGTCAGCATGCCTGCCTGGTGGCTGATGCGCTGGGTATGACGCGCGTACTGGTGCATCCGCTGGCCGGCGTGCTGAGCGCCTACGGCATGGGTCTGGCTGACCAGAACGTGATTCGTGAGCAGGCCGTGGAGTGCCCGCTGGGTGCCACCGCCATGGACGACATTGCCGGTCAGTTACAGGCCCTGGCCGCTGGCGCACGTGCCGATTTGCAGCGTCAGTCGGTCAGCGGTGGCGAGATCCTTGTGCACCAGCGTGTGCATGTGCGTTATCAGGGAAGCGACTCGGCGCTGGTGGTGCCCTTCGGCTCGCTGGGTGACATTGAAGCGGGTTTTGAGGCGGCCTACCGTCAGCGCTTTGCCTTTTTGATGCATGGCAAGTCGCTGGTCGTCGAGGCGGTGTCGGTGGAGGCGGTGGTGGCCGGCGACGCGCCTGCCGAGCAGTTGCGTGCCTTGCACAGGCCGCGCCAGGTGCCGCGCCGTGACACCGTGCGCATGTACTCGCAATCCCAATGGCATGATGCCGCGCTGGTGGTGCGCGAAGACCTGCGGCCGGGGGATGTGATTGATGGGCCGGCCATCATTGCCGAGAAAAATGCCACCACGGTGATCGAGCCCGGCTGGCAGGCCAG
>CAMBWM010000212.1 GCA_945871335.1 Polaromonas sp. YR568
GTAGCCGTCTTTTGAAAGAACAGGCTCAGTGCAGCCACCAATATGGCTGCGATCAGCGCAGCGTAGAGATCTTCTTTGTTGATCAGGATGCCGCCTTCAAAGACTTGCTCAAAAGCCATGATGGGCTCTTTGGGCATGCCGATGTCGATCTTGTAAATGTCGCTGCCAAAGATTGTTTGCCCGATACCGTCTAAAAAATAGCTAATACCCAGGGTCGCCATCAGCAGCGTAGTGCCCTCTTGGTTGACCAGATGGCGAAGTGCCAGGCGTTCTATAAGCCAGGCCACGACAAACATCAACAGCCCGGCGATGACAAATGCGCCTATGGTGCTGAGTACCGGGTTGTTGAGTCCGGTCCATGCGGGTATCCATTCGGCAAAGCGCGCCATGGCCAGGGCGGCAAACAACACCATCGCGCCCTGCGCGAAGTTGAAGACTCCGGAGGCTTTGTAAATCAGCACAAAGCCGAGCGCTACCAATGAATACAGCATGCCAGCCATCAGGCCGCCAAGCAGGGTTTCTAAAAAGAAGGCCATCGTCTTTTCCTCAAATTTTCGGTGTTGGCGCAGCAGCTGTTGGCATCAACTGCTCATGCTCAGTCATGGGATATGCCCAGGTAAGCGCTGATCACAGCCTCGTTGTTGCGCACTTCTTCGGGTGTGCCGTCGCCGATTTTTTTGCCGTAGTCAAGTACCACCACGCGGTCGGAAATGTCCATCACCACGCCCATGTCGTGCTCGATCAAAACCACCGTCGTGCCGAACTCGTCGTTCACATCCAGCACAAAGCGGCACATGTCCTGTTTTTCTTCAACGTTCATGCCGGCCATGGGCTCGTCGAGCAGCAGCACCTGCGGCTCCATGGCCAGGGCACGCCCCAGATCGACGCGTTTTTGCAGGCCGTAAGGTAACTGGCCGACAGGCGTTTTTCGGTAGGCCTGGATTTCCAGAAAGTCGATGATTTTTTCGACCGCCTCGCGGTGCATGAACTCTTCTTTTTCAGCAGGGCCAATACGAATGGCCTGCATCAACAAATTACTTTTGATTTTCAAATTGCGGCCCGACATGATGTTGTCGAGCACGCTCATGCCTTTGAACAATGCCAGGTTTTGGAAGGTGCGCGCCACGCCCATGACGGCCACCTGGTGGCTGTTCATGTGCGTGAAGGTCTGGCCGCGAAAGGTGATGGCGCCCTGCTGCGGTGTGTAGACACCGTTGATGCAGTTGAGCATCGAGCTTTTGCCTGCGCCGTTGGGGCCGATGATGGCGCGGATCTCGTGCTCTTTGACGTTAAATGAAATGTCAGACAGTGCTTTGACGCCACCAAAACTCAAGGAGATGTTGTTCACCTCCAGAATCACTTCACCGATTTTTTTCTCTGCCATGGTGTTCTCTTGCTCGTTTCGGGGTCAGGCCGCGGCTTTGACGGCTGCAAAGGTGTTGGCGTCTTCTATCTTGAGCGTGGCGCTGACGCTGCCGCTGCGACCGTCCTCGAACTTCACCACCGTTTCGATGAACTGCGCGGTCTTGCCCAGGTAGAGCGCATCAACAAGTGGCAGGTACTTGTCTGCGATGAAGCCACGCCGCACCTTGTTGGTTCGGGTCAGTTCCCCGTCGTCAGCGTCGAGCTCTTTGTGCAGCACCAGAAAGCGGCTGACCTGCGAGCCGGCCAGCAGCACATCTGCGCTGAGGTCGGCATTGACTTTTTCAACACATTCCTTAATCAGCTGGTAGACCTCGGCCTTTTGCGCCAGGTCGGTGTAGCCGGCGTAGGGCAGGTTGCGGCGTTCGGCCCAGTTGCCCACAGCGTCAAAGTCGATGTTGAGCATCACGCAAACTTTGTCGCGGCCATCGCCGTAAGCCACGGCTTCTTTGATGAAGGGGAAGAACTTGAGTTTGTTTTCCACGTACTTTGGCGCGAACATGGCGCCGTCATTGGCGCCGCCCTGAATGCGGCCCACATCTTTGACGCGGTCAATGATCTTCAGGTGGCCTTGGCTGTCGATGAAGCCGGCGTCGCTGGTGTGGTACCAGCCGTCAGCGGTCAGCACTTCGGCCGTAGCCGCTGGATTTTTGTAGTATTCCTTCAAAAGCCCCGCCGACTTGACGAGGATCTCACCGTTGTCTGCCACTTTGATCTCGACGCCGCGAATCGGCACGCCCACGGTGTCGGCTCTAGCCTGGTCATCGGGTTGCAAGCAGACGAAAACGGCGGTCTCAGTCGAGCCATAAAGCTGCTTGAGGTTGATACCGATGGAGCGGTAAAAGGTAAAGAGGTCGGGGCCGATGGCTTCACCGGCGGTGTAGGCCACTCGCACACGCGAAAAGCCCAGGTTGTTGCGCAGCGGTCCGTAGACCAGCAGGTCGCCCAGCAGATAAAGCAGGTTTTGCAGCGCGCCTATCGGCTGGCCGTTCATTCGCTCAGGGCCTACGCGTTTGGCAACATCCATGAAGAAGCTGAACAGGCCGCGCTTGAGGCGGCCGGCGTCTTCCATGCGGATCATCACGCTTGTCAGCAGGCCTTCAAAAACGCGGGGCGGTGCAAAATAATAGGTTGGCCCGACCTCTTTCAGGTCGATGGTCACCGTGCTGACGTCTTCTGGGCAGTTCACCACGTAGCCGCAGCACAACCACTGGGCGTAGCTGAAGATGTTCTGTCCGATCCAGGCCGGCGGCAGGTACGCCAGCACTTCTTCTTGGGCGCTGAGTTTGTCAAATTCGGCGCCAGCTTGTGCCCGGTCTATCAGTGTGCTGTGCGTGTGAACTACCCCTTTGGGGTTGCCGGTGGTGCCCGAGGTGAAAAACATGGCCGCCACGTCCTCAGGCTGGCCGAGGGCGAGCTGCGCAGCAAAAAAACCGGGCTGGCTTTGTGCAAAGCTGCGCCCTGACTCAATCAGTGCGTCCAGTGAGCGTAAGCCTGGTTCTGCATAGTTGCGCAGGCCGCGTGGGTTGTCATAAATCAGAGTGGCCAGGTCCGGGCAGCGGTCACGGATTTCGAGCAGTTTGTCAACTTGCTCCTGGTCTTCGACCATGGCCAGTCGCACATCGGCGTTGGTGATAGGGAAAACGCATTCGGCGCCGACGGCGTCCTGGTAAAGCGGAATCGGAATAGCGCCCAGCGACTGCGCCGCCAGCATGGTGGCGTACAGGCGCGGCCGGTTGGCACCAATCACCACCATGTGTGTGCCACGCGTCAGGCCAACCTGATTCAGGCCGCAGGCAATGTGCTCCACCAGCGTGGCCATGCTGGCCCAGCTGTGCGCCTGCCAAATGCCGTATTCCTTTTCGCGCATGGCTGGCGCCTGCGGGCGCTCGGCGGCGTGTTTCATGAGCAGTCGGGGAAACGTTGTCTGCATGCTGGGCTCTTTCTGGCACTGTCTTTAATAAGATGATAAGTTTCAGTTTGACGCCGAGTTGTCATTTGAATGACAATTCAAGGGTCAATCCCCTCAGGACTTTCCCGTATAGGCTGCTACGGCGGTGCTTATCGGGTGTTTTCCAAGATCTTTGCGCTCCCGCACCGCCTCGGCGCAGTGGCTGAATGCTTTTGAAAGTCAACTCATGTTTCCCCTTTCTGCTGCCGTTAAGGGCCTGCCGTTGCACCAGCGGCGGCGGCGCCCCACTGCGCTGGAGTTGCAGGATATACCCTGGCTGGCGCATTTACAGCCGGCCGAGCGGGAGCGTGCTGTATCTGCGCTGGTGGTGGGCGATGCGCAGGCAGGCGACTTCGTGTGCCGCATTGGCCGGCCTGTCACCTACTGGTTTGGCGTGGTTGAGGGATTGTTGAAAATGAGTACCGATAACGCTCAGGGCATGACCATGACCTTCACGGGCATGCCGCCGGGCGGCTGGTTTGGCGAGGGCACTGCTCTTAAGCGTGAGCCTTACCGCTACAACATGCAGGCCCTGCGCAACAGCGTGGTGGCGGGTTTGCCTCTGGAGACTTTTCATTGGCTGCTGGACCATTCCATTGGATTTAACCGTTTTGTGATGAACCAGATCAACGAGCGATTGGGCCAATTCATTGCAGCGCGCGAAATTGACCGCATGACCAACCCAGATCTGCGCGTGGCGCGCAGCCTGGCGGCTTTGTTCAACCCGGTGCTTTACCCGGGCGTGGGTGAGATTTTGCGCATCACGCAGCAGGAATTGGCTTACTTGGTTGGTCTCTCGCGCCAGCGGGTTAACGAGGCTTTGAGCAGCCTGCATGCGCAGGGCATCATCCGGGTGGAGTACGGCGGTTTGCGTGTGCTGGACTTGGCCGCCTTGCGCGCCAATGTGTTTGCCAGTACCGCGCGAGGTCCAGGCTGAACCAAGGGCTCGCCTACATTTGT
>CAMBWM010000213.1 GCA_945871335.1 Polaromonas sp. YR568
GGGGCTGGTACGAGACCGTGTCGGAAGTTGCCGGCAACAAGGTCAAACGCATCCGTGTGCACCCGGGCCAGCAGCTGAGCCTGCAAAAACACCATCAGCGCGCCGAGCACTGGGTGGTGGTGCTGGGCACGGCCCGCATCACGCTGGACGAGCGCCAGTTTGACCTGCAACCCGGCCAGGCCTGCGACATCGCGGTCGGCCAGGTGCACCGGCTCGCCAACCTGACGACCGAGCCCGTCGAGATCGTCGAAGTGCAGTTCGGCAGCTACCTCGGTGAAGACGACATCGTCCGGCTGGAAGACAACTATGGCCGCGTCTGAGGCACTGCCCGCCCCGGCCTTAACCTTGCCTGCGGGCGCTGCGCCCGTGGCCTGTGTGGACGTGGGCGGCACCAAGGTCGCTGTGTGCGTGGCCGACGAGCACGGCATGCGGGGCCGCTTGACCGAGCCCACCGCCAAAGAAGGTAACGCCGATGCATTGGGCCTGCAACTGGTGCGCATGATTGGCCAGAGCTGCGCGGCCGCGGGCTTGTCACCCGCGCAAATATCGGCCGTCGGCGTGTCTTCCTGCGGGCCTTTCGTGCTTCGCGATGGCTTGATCGAGCTGGCTGCTCCCAACATCTGCGGCGGCCTGGCGGGTGCGGCCCGCGGCCTGCCCAACAACTGGCGCAGCGCTTTGCTCGAAGCGCCTTTGCGCGCAGCCTTTGCCGATGTACGCGTTTGCAATGACGG
Organism: Polaromonas sp. YR568; assembly: GCA_945871335.1. The sequence continues at coordinate 732 of CAMBWM010000213.1, forward strand.
CATTGCGGCGCTGCAGGCCGAGCGGCGCTGGGGCGCGCTGCAAGGCTTTGACCATTGCGCCTATGTGACCTGGAGCACCGGCATCGGCTTGGGGCTGTGCGTGGACGGCCATGTGCTGCGCGGCAAAAACGCCAACGCCGGCCATGCCGGCCATATGTTTGTGAGTGACAACAGCGACGCGCTGTGCGGTTGCGGCAATGTGGGTGATGTGGAAGGCCTGATTGGCGGCAATGCCATCGCCAGGCGCTTTGCCGGGCGTGGCTTTGCCAATGCCGCAGCCCTGCTGGGCGCTGCGCGCCAGGGTGACGCCGCAGCGCTGGCGCAGGTGGACGAGCTTTGCCTGGTGATGGGCCGCATGCTTTACAACCTGGTGGTCACGTTGGACCTGCAGGCCATCAGCCTGGGCGGCAGCGTATTCTGGCATCACCGTGATTTTTTGCTGCCGCGACTGATGCCGCACATGGACGGCCACCTGAGTTCACTGACCGCCGGCGTGCAGATTCTGCCGGCCGGTCTGCAAGACAAAGTGGGCGACTACGCCGCGCTGGCGTTGGTGGTTTGAAGCCACAGCGTTAGCGCTTGCGTCCTAGCGGCTTGTACGGCCTGCCCAATGGCCGCACCGCTCAGGCCCTGGGCCTCGGCAGCGGCGGCCACTTCGGCAGTACTCACGTTTTGCGCTGCACTTAGCGCACCGAGCAAGCGCTGACGCTGCGGGTAAGGCTGCTCGCTCAAGCCCAGGCGGCCGCGGGCGTCGCACTCGCAAGCCTGCAGGATGTCTGCAAAACGCTGCGGCTTGCGAAAGGCGTCACAGCGCTCCAGCAAGCGCACCAGGGCTAGAGCGCCGAACTCGCTGCTGCGGTGAATGTTGCCGTGCTCGCGCGCCACGACATCGGCCAGTTCGCTGCAATCGTTGGGCACACGCAGGCGCAGGCACAGGGCTTTGAGTAAGCGGGCGCTGCGCTCTTCATGGCCAATATGCCGCGGCCATTCGGCCACCGGTGTCGTGCCTTTGCCCAGGTCATGGCCCAGGCAGGCAAAGCGCACTTCCAGCGGCGCCTTGAGCTGCGCCGCCATGTCCAGCACCATCATCAGGTGTACGCCAGTGTCTACTTCGGGGTGGTACTCGGCGCGTTGCGGCACGCCCCAGAGTCTGGCGACTTCAGGCAGCAGTTTGTGCAGTGCGCCGCACGCACGCAGCACCTCGAACATGCGCGAAGGTTGCTGCGCCATCAAGCCGCGCGCGAGTTCTTGCCAAACGCGCTCAGGCACTAAAGCATCCACCTCGCCGTCGGCCACCATGCGCTGCATCAGCGCCATGGTTTCGGGGGCGATGCTGAAGTCCGGAAAGCGTGCCGCAAAACGCGCCACGCGAAGAATGCGCACCGGGTCTTCGGCAAAAGCTTCGGTGACGTGGCGCAGCACGCGGGCAGCGATATCGTGCTGGCCGCCATAGGGGTCGGTCAGCGCGCCATCTGCGCCCTGCGCAATGGCGTTGATGGTCAGGTCGCGCCGGGCCAGGTCTTCATCGAGCGTGACATCCGGTGCGGCATGCACGGCAAAGCCGCGGTAGCCCAGAGCCGTCTTGCGCTCGGTGCGGGCCAGTGCATATTCCTCACGGCTGGCCGGGTGCAAAAACACCGGAAAGTCTTTGCCGACCGGCACATAGCCTTTGGCCACCAGCGCTTCGGGCGTGGCGCCGACCACCACCCAGTCGCGGTCTTGCACCGGCAAGCCCAGCAAGGCATCGCGAACCGCACCGCCGACCATGTAAATTTGCATGCGCCAAGTGTAGGTTCAGCCGCGTCTAGCGCCGCCGGGCCGGGGCAGCTCAGCGCTGGAGCCTGAAAGGCTCCTCGAAATCACGAAAATCATGCTCGGCCAGTGCGCCTTGAACCCAGGCCTTGACGCCGGGCAGCGCAGCAACGCGCTCCATGTAGGCGGCGATGGCCTCAGGCACCGGCAGCGCATAGGTTTTGAAGCGCATGACCACCGGGGCAAAGTAAGCGTCGGCCACGCTGAACGTGCCAAACAACATGGGGCCGCCGTGCTGTGCCAGCAGCTCGCTCCACATGGCCACCAGCCGCGCCACATCGGCGCGCACGGCGGGTTTGTCTCGCCAAACCAGTTGGCCGATCTCCGGCAGGCTGGCTTCGATGTTCATCGGGCAGGCGCTGCGCAGCGCGGCAAAGCCGCTGTGCATCTCAGCGCAGATGCTGCGGGCGCGGGCACGGGCTTGGATGTCTGCCGGCCAGAGTTGTTGGTCCGGAAATTTTTCGGCCAGGTACTCGGCAATCGCCAGCGTGTCCCACACCGCCAGATCACCATCGACCAGTGCGGGCACCTTGCCGACCGGGCTGACGGGGCCTATGACTTGTTTGAAGTGGGAGTCCGGGGCGAAAGAGTCAAAGCGCGCCATGACTTCTTCAAAAGGGATGCCGGCCTGAGTGAGCAAGACCCAAGGGCGCATGGACCAGGAGGAGTAGTTTTTGTTGCCGATGTAGAGCTTGAGCATGGTGGGCCTTAAAACCTGTTGGCAGTCTTGCGCTTGAGTGTCAGGTGGCTGCGCAGGCCGCGCTGGCCCAGGTAGCCGGGGGCGATGGCGCTCAGGGCTGCGGGGTTAATGCCCAGGGCGCTCAGGCCCGGGAAATGGCCTGTGGCCACGTTGGGTACTTTCATCGAATCCATGTTGTCGCGGCTGAGCACCGGCTCGCCGGGCATCAGCTCCATCAGCCGGGCTTGCACGCGGGCCACGGCGTCAGGCAGCGCCAGCACCGGCCGGCCTCTTCCTTCATTGACGCCTGCGTAGCCGCCGGCCAGTTTCACCAGCAGTTTGAGCGTGAACACGTCCGGCCCCACAGCCTCATAGGTCTGGCCGATGCTGCTGTGCTGGAATGCGCCATGCAAAGACTGCAGCACAGCCGTAGCGACATCTTCCACCCACACGGGCTGAAAAAGCGCATGGGCGCCGGCCAAGGGAATCACCGGCAGAAGCTGCTGAAGCTGGGCAAATACATTGAGGAACTTGTCCTCAGCGCCAAAGATCACGCTGGGGCGCAGCACGCTCAAGTCCAAGCCGGCATGGTGCAGCAGCTGCTCACCACGGCTTTTGCTGCGCAAGTACATTGAGGGCAGCGCATCAGGGTTGCGCGCGTCAGCCCCCAAGGCACTGACGTGCACCAAGCGTCGTACGCCACCGGCCTGGCAGGCGCGGGCTATTTTTTCGGGCAGCTGTACATGCGCCTTGTCAAAGGCAGCTTCGTTGCCTTGCAATATGGCCACCAGGTTGACCACCGCGTCATGGCCGTCCACCAGCGCCTGCAAGGCAGCCGGGTCATGCACGCTGGCTTCTAACACTGTCAGGCCGGGCAGCGTGGCGATAGCCTTGGCGTGGGGGCGGTGGCGGGTTGGCACCGTCACTTGCAGGCCGGCACGTATGAGCTTTTCGCAGACATGGCGGCCGACAAAACCGGTGCCGCCCAAAATAAGAATTTTTTGAATCATGGCTTGATTCTGCACGTTTGCCGGCTTCAAAGCACTGCGGCAGGTCAATGACCAGAGGTTTGAGCCGGGCTGCTTGCTTTAGACGCCAAGGAGCTCGC
>CAMBWM010000214.1 GCA_945871335.1 Polaromonas sp. YR568
GGCCGCGCTTTTTCGCCACGCTTTTTATGGATGTGGCCGAACGCACGCATCTGCGTCATGGGCGGCGAGCAGGCAGCCGGCGTGCTGGCCACCGTCAAACGCGACGGCATTGAAGGGCGCGGCGGCCAATGGAGCGCCGACGAAGAAGCGGCCTTCAAGCAACCCGTGCTCGACCAGTTTGCCCACCAATCGCACCCCTACTACGCCAGCGCGCGCCTGTGGGACGACGGCATCATCGACCCGGCCGACACGCGCCGCGTGCTGGCGCTGGGCTTGTCGGCTTCGCTGAATGCGCCGATTGGCGAGCCTAAATTTGGCGTTTTCCGGATGTAGAGCGGGGCGCACTATGAAAGTCTTTTTTGCATTGTTTCTGGTGCTGCGCCTGTGTAGCAGCGTTTGGGCGCAAGGCGAGAAACCCATCGTCGCGCCAGAAATACTGGCCAAAGATCTGCGCGAGGAGGTGCTGCGCACCCAAGCGACGGTCAAAGACATGTTTGGCCGCCAGGAGACCATGCCCTTGCCTGTTACCGTCTACCGCCCGCCGGGGGACGGGCCCTTTCCGCTGGTTGTGTTCAACCATGGACGGGCGACAGAGGCCAAACGTGCCATCCAGGGTCGCTACCGGCCCGAATCGGCGGCGCGGTATTTCGTAGCCAAAGGCTTTGTGGTGCTGGTACCCAACCGCATTGGTTATTGGGAAACTTATGGAGGTTTTGACCCTGAGACCACCCGCTGCCGCACGATTGAGCCGATGTCGGTTGCGGCCTCCGAGCAGGTCCTGGCCACGGTGGAGTTTGCCAAAACCCTGCCCTATGTAGACACCAGCCGCTGGCTGGTGGCAGGCCAGTCGGTCGGTGGTGTAACCACGGTGGCTACGGTGGGTCGCGCGCCCGCGGGCTTGCTGGGCGGCATCAATTTTTCCGGTGGCACCGGTGGTAACCCGGACAACAGCCCCGGCCGGCCCTGCAATCCCGGCGCCACCTCGCAGTACTGGGGTCAGATTGCCAAGGACGCCAAAGTTCCCATGCTCTGGTTGTACTGGGATAACGACAAATACTGGGGGGCTGATATTCCGAAAAACTGGCACAAGGCGTGGGTCGACGGCGGCGGGATTGCCCAATTTAACGGATTCACGGCCGTTGGTGAGGACGGACACAGCGGCCTGAATATCGACATGGATCGTTGGCTGCCCGTGGTGGACGCATTTTTGGGCCAACTGGGCTTTGACCGTCCTGCTATCGTGAAATCACCGCCACCCAGTGCCTTTGCTGCTATTGATGCCACATCCTCCGTCCCGGTGGGCGCGTCCGGCAAAGCCGCCTACGCGAAATTTTTGGAAATGGCATTACCCCGTGCTTTTGCCGTGAGTAGCAGGGGTGGTTTTGGAGTGGCACGTGGCGACTACGCTGCAGGTCGTGCTCTGGGCGGCTGCCAGCGCTACGGCAACCCGTGCACTTTGTACGCCGTTGACTCAGATGTGGTCTGGAAGCCGCAATGAAAAATTGTCCTCCACACTTTCAATTTACGGGGGGTCTTTTCCTAGTGCATTAAGCTGCAAAAATAACTGACTGACTTTGAGACCCAAACCATGACCGCCACCATCTACGAAACCCCCGAGCACGAACTCCTGCGCGACCAGATCGCCCGCTTCATCGCCAAAGAAGTCGAGCCGCATGCAGCCGCCTGGGAAGAGACCGGCATGGTGCCGCGCGATGTGCTGCGCCGCATGGGCCAGGCCGGTTTGCTGGGCCTCATGTACGAGGGCCAGTACGGCGGCGGCGAGGGTGATGCGCTGACCAATCTGGTGTTTGCAGAAGCCCTTTCGCAGTCCACCTTTGCCGGCTTCATCATCACTGTGCTGGTGCACACCGACATGGCCAGCCCGCACTTGCACCATGCGGGCACGCCGGCGCAAAAAGCCCGCTACCTGCCGGGCGTGACTTCGGGCGAACTCATCACGGCGGTCGGCATCAGCGAGCCGGGCGCCGGCTCGGACGTGGCCGGCATCCGCACCAACGCGCGGCGCGAAGGCGATGAATGGGTGATCAACGGCACCAAGATGTTCATCACCAACGGCGTGCATGCCAACCTGTACTTTGTGGCGGCCAAGACCGGACCTGGCCGGCGCGACATGTCGATTTTCATTGTTGAAAAAGGCACGCCCGGCTTCACGGTCGGCCGCGCGCTCAAGAAAACCGGCTGGCTGTCTTCAGACACGGCCGAGCTGATTTTTGACAATGTGCGCATCCCCGCCGGCAACCTGCTGGGTGAGGAGCACAAGGGCTTTTACTCGGTGATGCAGAACTTTCAGACCGAGCGCATTGCGCTGGGGGCCATGGCGGTGGGGCATTGCACGCGCGCTTTAGAAATCACGCTGGACTATGTCAAGCAGCGCCAGGCTTTCGGCGGCACGCTGTGGGACCAGCAGACCATTCGCCAGCGCCTGTCTATGCTGGACGCCAAGACCCGCGCGGCGCGCCAGTTCATGTACCACTGCGCCTGGTCGGTGACGCAGGGCCATGACATCGTGCAGGAAGTCTCCATGCTCAAGGCGCTGACCGGCGAGCTGGTCAACGAGGTGGTGCAGACCTGCCAGCAGTTCCACGGCGGCATGGGCTTCATCCGTGAGACCGCCATTGAGCGCTTGTGGCGCGACGCCCGCGTGCTGGCCATTGGTGGCGGCGCCACTGAAGTGATGCTCGAAGAAGTTGCCAAGCGGTACTGATGAGCCCCCACGCTCCCCACTTTGTGTGGTCGCTGCCCCCCGAGGGGGTGCTGCGCCTGCGGCCCGGCATAGCCGGCTCCGCGGCCCTGGCTGGGCGGCGCTGACCAAAAACCAAAGCCATTTACCAACAATACAACAACAACGGACAAGGACTGCCGCATGAACGTGATTGAACTGCACCGTCCCTCGGATCATGTGGCTGAGGTCTGGCTGAACCGGCCCGAGGTGCGCAACGCATTCAATGAAGAGTTGATCTCTGCGCTCACCAGCACCTTTGCCGCGCTGTCTGCCGAGCCTGGTTTGCGCGTGATTCAGTTGGGCGCGCGTGGCAAGGCTTTTTGTGCCGGCGCCGACCTGAACTGGATGCGTGCCATGGCCGACTTCAGCTGGGAGCAAAACCGCGCTGACGCGCAAAAGCTGGCCGACATGTTGTGGACGCTGGACCAGTGTCCGGTGCCCATCGTTGGCCGCGTGCAGGGTGACTGCTACGCCGGCGGCATGGGGCTGGCGGCGGTGTGTGATGTGGTGGTGGCAGCCGACAGCGCCACCTTCTGTTTGTCTGAGGCGCGGCTGGGCCTGTTGCCCGCCACGATCAGCCCTTACGTGATCCGCGCACTGGGTGTGCAGGCCTCGCGCCGCTACATGCTCACGGCCGAGCGCTTTAGTGCAGCGCAGGCCCACGCGCATGGTTTTGTGCACGCGCTGTGCGCGCCTGAGCAACTGGACAGCGAAGTTGCCGCGCTGGTATCTGGCTTGGCGGCCAATGGACCGCTGGCCACGCGCGCTTGCAAGTTGATGGTGCGCGATGTCAGTACCGCACCCATGAGCGAGGCGCTGCGCGCAGACACCGCCCGCCGCATTGCCGACATACGCGCCAGCGACGAAGGCAAGGAAGGCCTGCAATCTTTTTTACAAAAGCGCCCGCCCGCCTGGCTGGTTTGACGCCCCGAGTTTGAAAGACCGCATGTTTAAAAAAATCCTGATCGCCAACCGCGGCGAGATCGCCTGCCGCGTCGCGGCCACAGCCAGGCGCATGGCCATCCAGACGGTGGCGGTCTATTCCGACGCCGACGCCGGTGCCAAACACGTGGCCGCCTGCGACGAGGCGGTGCACATCGGTGGCAGCGCCCCTGGCGAGAGTTATTTGCGCTGGGAGCGCATAATCGAAGCAGCCCGCGCCACCGGAGCCGAAGCGATTCATCCGGGCTACGGGTTTTTGAGCGAGAACGAAGAGTTCGCCCGGGCCTGCGTCATGGCCGGCTTGGTCTTCATCGGCCCGCCGGCTTCGGCCATACAGGCCATGGGTCTGAAGGCCCAGTCCAAGCAGCTCATGGAAAAAGCCGGCGTGCCGCTGGTGCCCGGCTACCACGGCAGCGACCAGGACCCGGCGCTCTTGCAGCGCGAAGCCGACCGCATCGGTTACCCGGTGCTGATCAAGGCCAGTGCCGGCGGCGGCGGCAAAGGCATGCGCGCGGTGGACAAATCCGAAGACTTCGCCGCAGCGCTGGCCTCCTGCCGGCGCGAAGCCATCAACAGCTTTGGCGACGACGCGGTGCTGGTCGAGAAATACGCGCAGCGCCCGCGCCACATCGA
>CAMBWM010000215.1 GCA_945871335.1 Polaromonas sp. YR568
TTGAAACGTCGCGAAAAGCTCGCCGCTTAGGAGTCAAGCATGCAGTTGACACTTTGGACATACGAAGGACCACCCCACGTCGGGGCGATGCGCATTGCCACCGCCATGCGTGATGTGCACTATGTGCTGCACGCCCCTCAGGGTGACACCTACGCCGATCTGTTGTTCACCATGATTGAGCGCCTGCCCAGAAGGCCGCCAGTGACTTACACCACATTTCAGGCCAGAGACTTGGGTGGTGACACAGCCGAGCTGTTCAAAAATGCAGCCCGGCAAGCGGTCGAACGTTTCAAGCCAGCAGCGATTTTGGTGGGCTCATCATGCACTGCCGAGTTGATTCAAGATGACCCGGGCGGATTGGCCCAAGCACTGCAATTGCCCATTCCCGTTGTTCCTTTAGAGCTGCCTTCATACCAGCGCAAAGAGAACTGGGGCGCGAGCGAGACTTTTTACCAACTTTGCCGCCACCTGGTCAAAAAACCCGGCGAGCCCAGCAAAAAAGAACGACCTACATGCAACATACTGGGCCCCGCTGCCCTGGGTTTCAGGCACAGAGATGACGTTCGGGAAATCAGCCAACTGCTCAATCAATTAGGCATCGATGTGTCAGTGGTGGCGCCATTAGAAGCCAGCGTTGCCGATATTGAAAAACTCGCCCAGGCCGACTTCAATGTGGTGCTCTATCCCGAAATTGCATTGAGCGCCGCCCAATGGCTCAAGCGCCTGTACCAGCAACCGTACACCAAGACTGTGCCACTCGGTTTAAAAGCCACCCAGGACTTCATTGCAGAAGTTTGCGGCCTGGCTGGCGTGCCTGTCCCTGCTGCTGAAGAAATGACGGCTCGTGCCCGTTGGTACGCCCAATCGGTGGACTCTACTTACCTTACCGGCAAGCGCGTTTACCTGTTCGGCGATGCCACGCATGTGATCGCTGCGGCACGAATTGCCAGCGAAGAAATGGGCTTTGAAGTCGTTGGTATGGGCACCTACAGCCGTGAATTTGGACGGGATGTTCGTGACTGCGCCAAAACATATGGCATAGAAGCGCTGATCAGCGACGACTATTTGGAAGTCGAAGCCCAAATTCAAAGTTTGCAACCCGAGCTGATTTTGGGCACGCAAATGGAACGTCATATCGCCAAGCGCCACGGCATCCCGTGTGCAGTGATTTCAGCACCCGTTCACGTGCAGGACTTTCCGGCGCGCTACGCCCCACAAATGGGTTTTGAGGGCGCCAATGTCATTTTTGACACATGGGTGCACCCCCTCATGATGGGCTTGGAAGAGCACTTATTGGGCATGTTCCGTCAGGATTTTGAATTCCATGCAGGCGCAACACCCTCGCACCTGGGCGGCAGCCGTCCGGCAGACATTCCAGCCGCCGCCTCCAAGTCGCTGCCGGAAGCTTCTAACCAAGCCAGTTGGAGCATAGAAGCGCAAAAAGAGCTGGGGAAAATCCCGTTCTTTGTCAGAGGCAAAGCCAAACGCAATACCGAGAAATACGCGCTGGACCAAGGCGTATCAATGATCACAGTGGACACACTCTACGATGCCAAAGCTCATTTCAGCCGCTAAGCAGCCAGCGCAGGCTCAGCCACCCATGCGGGTGGTTTTGCTCACGATGGACACGCATCTGTCGAGCGCCGCCAACAGGTCAGCTGCGCTACTGGCACAAAAATTACCCGGGCTGCAGTTCAAAATGCATGCCGCCAGTGAATACAGGGCCAGCGATGAGGCATTGAGCAAATGCGTGCAGGATATAGAGCGCGCAGACTTGGTCATCGTGACCATGCTGTTCATGGAAGACCACTACTTGCCCGTGATGGATGCCCTCACGGCAAAACGTCATCACTGCGATGCAATGGTTTGCATCATGTCTGCACCACCCGTCATGCAGCTCACGCGCATGGGCAAGTTCAGCATGGGCGGTCAATCATCGGGCCTGATGAGCCTGCTCAAGAAGTTACGCCCGAAGGCTAAAGATACCTCAGACAACAAATCACCCAGTAAGTCCGAAGGCGCAAAGCAAATGGCCATGCTCAGGCGTATTCCAAAGCTTTTGCGCTTTATTCCCGGCACGGCGCAAGATCTGCGGATTTTCTTTTTAACCATGCGCTATTGGCTCGCCGGTTCAGAGCAAAACATGGCCAACATGGTGGTGACCCTGGTCAACCGCTACGCCGATGGTGAGCGCCAAAGCTACCGTCAAGTGATTGAGGCCCAAGAGCCGGTTGAGTACCCCGAAGTGGGCCTGTACCACCCCAAGATGAAAGTGAAAATAACTGATTCACTTGAGAATTTACCCAAAGGTCTTGAGGACAAGCCCGCAGTGGGTCTGCTGCTTTTGCGCTCTTATTTGCTTGCCGGCAATGCACTTCATTACGACGCTGTGATCACAGCCTTAGAGGCCCGCGGCTTGCGCGTCATACCGGCTTTTGCGAGTGGCCTGGACTCTCGTCCCGCCATTGAAAACTTCTTCATGAAAGATGGCAAAAGCCGCGTGGACGCTCTGGTGTCCCTGACCGGTTTTTCCCTCGTTGGCGGACCTGCTTACAACGACGCCAAGGCAGCCGAAGAAATTCTGGCCAAGCTCGATGTGCCCTACATTGCGGCGCACCCGGTTGAATTCCAATCTCTGGACCAATGGGGTGGCTCACAACGTGGCCTGTTGCCGGTTGAAAGCACCATCATGGTCGCCATTCCCGAGTTGGATGGTTCCACCATACCCATGGTCTACGGCGGCCGCCCTGGCGCTGCGGGCACCAGCTGCACGGGCTGCGAAAGAAACTGCACGTTCACACAAGAGCACCAAACGCAGGACATGTTCACCTGCGCTGAACGCACAGACATGCTGTCTAAGCGGGTAGAAAAATTAATCCGCATGCGCTTGAAAAAACGAAGCGAAAGAAAAATTGCACTGGTTATCTTCAACTTTCCGCCCAACAGCGGCAACGTTGGGACTGCGGCTTACCTTTCGGTTTTCGAGTCGCTTTTCAACACCTTGAAAACGCTCGCCAATGAGGGCTATGACATCGAGGTGCCTGCCAACGCGGACGCTCTTCGTGAACGCGTGCTCAATGGCAACCGCGAAACCTATGGCGCAGACGCCAACGTTCACCACATCATTTCAACTTCAGAGCACATCCAGAATGAACCTTGGCTCACACAGATTGAAGCGCAATGGGGCCCGGCACCCGGCAAACAACTGACCAACGGAACAGGCATGTTTGTGCAGGGTGTGCAGTTCGGGCAAGCCCTGGTTTGCATCCAACCCGGGTTTGGCTACGAAGGTGACCCGATGCGCCTGCTGTTCGAAGCAGGGTTTGCACCCACGCACGCCTTCAGCGCTTTCTATCGCTACCTTCGCACAGGCTTCAATGCTGACGCCGTGCTGCACTTTGGAACGCATGGCGCCCTTGAATTCATGCCGGGCAAGCAAGCTGGTTTGTCGGGCAATTGCTGGCCAGACCGACTGATACAAGACTTGCCGAACCTGTATTTCTACGCGTCCAACAACCCTTCAGAAGGCACGATTGCCAAGCGACGTGGCAGCGCAACCTTGTTGAGTTATTTGCCACCTACTTTTGCAGAGTCAGGTCTGTACAAAGGGCTGCTGGATTTGAAGCAGACCCTGGACCGTTGGCGCGCACTGGACGATGAAATCAGCGAAGAACGCAGTGACTTGGCCACCATGATTCACCAACAAGCCCGCGGGCTGGAGATGCGGGTGCCTGAACAAATTCAAGCTCAAGCCAATTTGGTTGAGCCTTGGATCACCGGCTTGATTGATCAACTGCTGGAGCTGGAGTACGCCTTGATTCCAGAGGGCTTGCACGTCATTGGGCAACTGCCGACACGGGACCAACGCCTCACTACTTTAAAAGCCATGTCGGTAGCAATGGGTATCGAGGAGCCAGCTTTGCTGGAGGAATTGGTTGATGGGGCCAGCGAAGAATCTTTGAACCGCCACGCCAAACACCTTAACGATGCCCAGAAAATATCGTTACACCAACTGGTGCAATCCAACCTGCTCTTGAGCCAGGAAAGTGAACTCAACGGCCTGCTCCGCGCCCTCGATGGTCGTTATGCCCTGCCGGCACCGGGCGGTGATCTGTTGCACAACCCTGATGTCTTGCCCACAGGCCGCAATTTGCACGGACTGGACCCCTTCAAACTGCCTACGGCCTTTGCTGTGCGCGATGGTCAAAAACAAGCCGCCAAATTGCTGGAGCGATACGCGCAAGACGGCTCCGGCGTACCGGAATCCATCGCCATGGTTTTGTGGGGAACCGACAA
>CAMBWM010000216.1 GCA_945871335.1 Polaromonas sp. YR568
CCAACCAAGCCCTTGAAGGCCAGGCGATTGACGCGCAGTGCGCGCTACCGGCCGAAGCGGCCAAATTTTTAAACCTGACCGCCACCCGCCTGGGCTGGTCCGGGCGCAGCATTCACCGCTGCCTCAAAGTCGCCCGCAGCATCGCCGACCTGGCTGGCGCAGACCAGTTGCAAGTGAGCCATGTGAGCGAGGCAGTGCAGTACCGGCGGGGCTTGAAGGGCGTTTGAACGGACAAGGAAACCACGTAGGCCGCGACCCGAAACCGGCGCGTAAAATACGCCCGGCATGAGTCCCACACCGCCCTCTTCAGCGCTCAAGCCGACCGGCCTAACCTGGGCGACACGCCCACCCAACCCTGGAAAAACCATGAAATTCAAACGCCTTATTCCCGTTGCCCTCTTGTCCATGCTGCTGGTGCCTGCAACCCAGCTCGCGCAGGCGCAAGACGCCTACCCGGTCAGTCGCGTCTCGCTGGTCACACATTCCAGCCCGGGCGGCGGCACAGACGTATTTTTGCGTGATCTGATCAAACACCTGCCCCTGAAAACCAACTTCGCCGTTGAAAATATCCGCGGCGGCTCGGGTGCCACGGCCGTGGCGCATGTGGCCAAAGGCGCGCCCGATGGCTCGGTGCTCTACGGCACCACCCCGACTTACATCCAGACCACGCTGCTGTCTAAGCCGGCCGTGGGCTATGACGGCCTGGACCCGTTGGCCATCATCTTCATCGACCCTGAAGTGATCTACACCCGCACTGAGTCGCCTTTCAAGACGCTGGCTGAAGTGGTGGCTTTTGCCAAGGCCAACCCGGGCAAGTCGCGCTGGGGCGCATCCAACCCGGCATCGCTGGAGCGCATCGCCATGGAACGCCTGGCCCGGGCCGGCGGCGTCAAGGTGCCCATCGTCAGCCATGAAGGCGGCGCGGACCAGATGATCGGCGTGCTCAACGGCACCTACGACATCGGCGTGGGCGAAATACAAGAGCTGCAAGCGCAACTCGAAGCCGGCAAGATCCGTTTGCTGGCCACCTTGTCTGACAACCGTCTGGCCGGCTTGCCCCAGCTGATGACGGCCAAAGAGCAAGGCCTGAATGTGGTGGTGCGTAAGTTCCGAGGTCTGGCTTCGCCCAAGGGCATGCCCGACGCCATTGCCAAGCAGTGGGAAGACGCCCTGCGCAAAGCCCTGGCTGTTCCTGCCTACAAAGCCGAATACACCAAGGAACAACTGACGCCCATGTTGCTGGGCCGTGAAGCCGCCCGCAAGTTCACCGCCGAAGTGGCGCAGGAAACCCGCGACTCCTTCAAAGAACTCGGTCTGCTGAAGTGAGTGCGCGACTCGCTGACCGCATCACCGGGGTGCTGGGCATTTTGGTGGCGGCCAGTTATGTCGCCTATGCCCGCCAGATTGAAGACGGCATGCTGGCTGACGAGGTGGGCGCCGCGGGCGTGCCGTCGGCCGTCGGCCTGCTGATGATGCTGGCCGGCGCCGGCCTGCTGCTCAAGAGCCTGCGCCCGGACCGGGCCGTCGCCGCTGGCGGCGATGCAGCCCCTAAAACCTTGCCCTGGACGGCGCACGGACTGGCGCTGGCCCTGCTGGCGGTGCTGGCGGGCTACATGCTGCTGCTGCCGCTGGCCGGTTACTGGTTCTCGGTAGCGCTGCTGATTGGCGCTGTCAGCACGCTGGTGGGCGCTCGCGAGGGCAAAGTCATTCTGGCGTGCTCGGTGCTGGGGGCCTCCGGCCTTTACGCGCTGTTCACTTTGCTGCTGAATATACGTATGCCCGCCGGACTGTGGCCAAACTGGATGGGAACTTGAGCATGGATGCTTTTTTCAACGCCGTGCTGAGCGTGCCCACGCTGTGGCTGCTGGTGGCTGCATTTGCCGGTGTGATCTGGGGAATTCTGGGCGGTGCGCTGCCCGGCATTTCACCGTCCATCGCCATGGCTTTGCTGCTGCCCTTCACGATCGGCATGGCGCCGGCCACAGCGATTGTTCTGCTGGCCAGTGTCTATGTGGGCGCCGAATACGGCGGCTCGATCCCGGCCATTTTGATACGCACACCCGGCACCAACTCGGCTTCGGCCACGGTGCTGGACGGCTATGAAATGGCGCGTCAGGGCAAGGCCGGCGAGGCGCTGGGCATCTCGCTGATCTCGGGTTTGTATGGCGGCCTGTTCGGGCTGGCCGTGCTGGTGCTGGCCACCGAAAGCCTGGCGCGCATTGCGCTGGCCTTCACGCCGGCGGCGTATTTTTCGCTGGGCATTCTGGGTCTGTCGGTCATTGCCGGCCTGTCGGGCGGCTCCATGCTGCGCGGTGTGATTGCCGCCTGCATCGGCCTCATGCTGGCCTTCGTTGGTAGCGACCCGGTCTCGGGCGTACCGCGCTTTACCTTCGAGTCAGCCGACCTGCTGGGCGGCATCAAACCCATCTTGATCATGGTGGGTTTGTTTGCCGTGACGGAAATGCTGGTGCAAATCGGCGAGCCGGCTTGGGCCAAGGCTGTCAAGTCTGAAGCGCGCCTGAAATTGCCCAACTGGGCCATGAGCAAACGCCTGGCCAAACCGCAAGCCATTGGCGCGGTGATCGGCACCGTGGAAGGCGTCACGCCCGGCGCCGGCGGCACCATCGCCGCCTTCATGGCGTACTCGGAGGCCAAGCGCTGGTCCAAGCACCCCGAAGAGTTTGGCAAGGGTTCGCCCGAGGGCGTGGCCGCACCCGAAGCCGCCAACAACGTGGTCACCGCCACCGCGCTGGTGCCCTTGCTCAGTCTGGGCATTCCAGGCTCTAACTCGGCGGCCATTTTGCTGGGCGGCTTTTTGATTCACGGCCTACAACCCGGGCCCATGCTGTTTCAAAAAGCCCCTGAGATTGTCTGGAGCCTGTACGGCGGCCTGTTCTTTGCCAACATCGCCATGCTGCTCATCGGTCTGGTTATTTTGTCGCCCTGCATCTGGCTGGTGAACCGGCCCAAGCCTTACCTGATGGCCTTCATTCTGGCGCTGGTGATGACCGGCGTTTACGCCATGCATCAAAGCATTTTTGAGATCGGCCTGGTGCTGGTGGTTGGTGTGGTGGGCTACGGCATGCGCCTGCTCAAGATTCCGGTGCTGCCGCTGGTGCTGGGTCTGGTGCTGGGGTCACTGGTCGAGTCCAACTACCGGCGCAGCCTACTGATCTCCAGCGGCGAGCACAGCATTTTTGTCACCGACCCAGTCTCCCTGGTGCTGCTGGTGCTGGCCGCTGCGCTCACCCTCTACACCGGCTGGAAAGAATTCAGCGACCGCAAAGCAGCCTCATGACCACAAGCACTTCCAACAGTCAGACCGTGTCGCGCCGCCTGGCGCAAGCCATCGTCACCGCCCGTCCTGAAAGTGGGTCTGTAGCGAAAGCTATCGGCCAACGCTTGCTGATGGATGTGGCCGGCATTTGCATCGCCGCACGCCATGAAAACTATGTGCTGGCCGCGCTGGCCTCGGTCGAGCAAGACGGCCCCTGCAGCGTGATCGGCTTTGCCCAGACCTGCGGCGTGGAAGCCGCTGCATTTGTCAACGGCATTGCCGCGCACGGCGAAGACTTTGACGACACCTACGAAGGCGGGCCGGTGCATGCCGGCGTGGTCATCGTGCCGGCTTTGCTGGCAGCGGCTCAGCGCCACAAGCTGTCTGGCGCCGACTTGCTGCGCGGCATCGCCGTGGGCGCTGAAGTCATGTGCCGCCTTTGTGCCGTAGCGCCCACCAAAGTGCACAAAGCCGGCTTTCATCCGACCGCCATCTTTGGCGTGATGGGGGCCGTGGCCGGCTTGGGTGCGGCCTTGCGCCTGAGCGAAGACGAGCTGGTCAACGCCTTCGGCATCGCCGGCAGCATGGCCTCGGGCATCATTGAATACCTGGCCGACGGCGCCTGGACCAAACGCATGCACCCCGGCTGGGCAGCGCAATCGGGCTACCGCGCGGTGCGTCTGGCGCAAGCCGGCTTCAAGGGGCCGGCCACGGTGTTTGAAGGGGAGCACGGCCTGTTTCATGGCTTTGCCAATACCCAGAGCGGCGATTTTGAAGCCATGCTCAAGGGCGTGGCCCTTGAGTGGATTTGGACCACGATTGCGTTTAAGCCCTACGCCTGCGGCACCATGGCCCACCCTTACATTGACTGCGCCCGCGAGTTGCTGCGCCAGGGTCTGGTGCCGGCCGACATCGCGCAGATTGAGTGCGAAACTGCCGAAGGCATTGTTCACCGCCTGTGGGAGCCGCTGGCACTCAAGCAGTCACCGCCCAATGCGTATGC
>CAMBWM010000217.1 GCA_945871335.1 Polaromonas sp. YR568
CTGGCGTGCTGTGCGGCTCACACGCTCAGCGTGCACTCTGTCAACGTCGAATTTGCGCACCAGACTTTGAACAGTGTGCGAGCGCAAATCGGTCTGGGGCGCTTCTCGGTCGAGCAAATCGTAAAGTGCGCCGTGGCGCAGTGCACCGCGGGCCACATGCATGGTGTCGATGTTCATCAAATCAAACACTGCTCGAAGTACGCTGACACCACCACCAATCACCGGTCGGCGATCGTCTTTGAGAGACTCCATTTTCAGGCGGTCTGCACTTTGGGCTTTCAGCAAACGGTCCAGCAGCCAGTCCAGGCCTTCGCGAGTGATTAGGCCTTGCGGCCATCCTGAGCCGCCGAGCACGTCACTGACGGCGCCGACGGTGCCCGATGAGCCATAGGCGGTGTCCCATAACTGTCTTTCAAATAAGGGCGTGGCTTCCTCGAGTACCGCTTTAGCCGCTATTTCTGCGGCTTTGAATGCGCGCTCAGTGAACTGTCCTTCAGGGAAATATTTCATGGACCACCGAACACTGCCAACCCGCAAGGACTCCATGGTTTGTGCTTCAAGCTCGCAACCCAGAATCATTTCGGTAGACCGCCCGCCAATGTCCACCACCAAACGGCGTTCAGGGGATTGCGGCAGCAGATGGGCCACCCCCTGGTAGATCATCCGCGCCTCTTCACGCCCGGCAATCACGTCAATGGGAAAGCCGAGCAGCTGGTTCGCCCGGTTGAGAAAAACATCGCGGTTCCTGGCCTCACGCATCGTTTGTGTTGCGACCGCGCGGACCTGGTTTTTTTTAAAGCCGGCCAGACGTTCGCCAAAACGAGCCAGACAGTCCCAGCCGCGCTGCATGGCTTGCTCGGTGAGGTTGCGGTCGGCATCCAGTCCGTTGCCTTGACGAACTGTTTCTTTTAAATATTCAGTAGGACGGATGATGCCGTCTTCGAAGCGACCAATTTCAAGTCGAAAGCTGTTGGAGCCCAAGTCCACAGCCGCTAATCGGGTTCCGTTTTGCATAAATCCTGATCAAATATTTTCACTGCCAGCATAGCACCCGCGTGCTATTTTTTAAACTGCACAACCCAAAACAGCAAAGAAATGGCAGGCCGTTCCGGTGGCCACCAAAGCGTGCCAGACCGTGTGGGCGTACTTTACCTTCACGTCTAGTGCAAAAAAAATGACGCCCACTGAGTAAGCGGCACCGCCGAGCAACAGTAGGTTCATGACATCAGAAGAAACATGCTGCACCACCGGTAGCGCAGCCACCAGCACCAGCCAACCCATCAGCAGATAAAGACTGGTGGACAGCCAGGGGGCAGATAGTTTGTTGCTAATTTTCAATGCAGCACCAAGGACAGCGAGCAGCCAGACCAGCCCCAGAGTTATCCAATCTGGCGTGGCGTTAGGCGTGGCCAGTGCGAAGGGTGTGTAACTGCCGGCGATGAAAAAAAAGATTGCGCCATGGTCAAGTTTGAGAAAGAAATTTTTGCCCCGGCCGTCGGGTAGCGCATGGTAGACGGTGGAGGTGAAGTAGAGCAACACCATCGTCAGCGCAAAAATGATTGCACCCGTGCGGGGCGCTTGACCAGCTGGATTGGCTGCACCCAGCAAAAAGGGCACTGCCGCCAAAGCACCTAAGAGCGCTGCGCCGTGACTCAAGCTGTTGGCCAACTCTTCAGGCCGGCTTTGCGTGCGGGTGTTCATCCCTTTGGACGAACCACCGGCAGCGCCAATGTCACCAGCCAGCAGGTCGTCAGCATCATGGCTGAAGCGATCAGCGCCCAAAGCAGACCGCCCCACTGGTAGAGCAAGCCTGATAGCAGCGTTCCACCAAAGCGGCCCAAGGCGTTGGCCGCGTAATAAAAACCGACGTCTTCAGCCGCTTTTTCACTGCCGGCATAGGCCAGCACCAGGTAAGAGTGGACTGATGAATTGACTGCAAAGGCAATGCCAAAGAGCACCAAACCGAAAACCACCACCCATTGCAGTTGCGGTGCGTGCAAGCCCACGGCCACAGCCAGTGCAACAGTGATTGCCGCCAGTGCGGCCGACCACCAGCGTGCCGCCGGCACTTCGCGGCTCAGACCGTCGTCACTGCGGCGCACGATCTGTGGTGCCAAGGCCTGCACCAGACCGTAGCCAATAGTCCAGAGCGCTAAAAAGCCGCCCACCATGGTGAAGGTCCAGCCGGAGGCATACAAAAACACAGGTACGCCCACCACAAACCAAACGTCGCGTGCGCCAAAAAGCACCACACGGGCCAGGGCTAACAAGTTGATACCTCGATTTTTTGCTAAAAATTCTTTGGCTGTTTTGGAGGCTTCCCGTTTGCCCATCAAACGCGGCACAAACATAAGCACGCCAGTCAGAACCACGCCCAGCAAGGCAGCCATGACCCACAAAGCCTGGGCAAAGCCCAATTGGTCCAGCAGCAAGCCGCCCAAGAAAAAACCAACGCCCTTCATCGCATTTTTGCTACCGGTGAACCAGGCCACCCACTTGAAAAGTTGACCGCTGCCCTGGTTCTGGGCGCGGTCTGCAGTAATTTTGATGGCCGATTTGCTGGCTGTTTTGGTGAGATCTTTGGCAACGCCGCAGATGCCTTGCGCTATCACCACCCAAGTCACGGACAAGGCCGCTGTCCATTCGGGTTGAAGGAGAGAGAGCAGTAAAAACCCAATGATCTGCAAACTCATTCCAACGGCCAGCATGCGGGCGATGCCGTAGCGTGTGGCCAGCCAACCGCCTATCAAGTTGGCCAGCACGCCGGCAGCCTCATACAGTAAAAACAGCAAGGCCAGCGAAAATGAAGAGTAGCCAAGCCGGTAAAAATGCAGCAGCACCATCATGCGCAGCGCACCGTCGGTCAGTGTGAAACCCCAGTAGGCAGCAGTGACGATGGCGTAGTCGCGAACAGCGGCTTTGCGCTCGCTAAGTTGCGCCAGCAAAGTGTCTGACATCTGCTCAGATGCCCGTGCTTTGCATGTGACAGGCCAGGTCCACCATGCGGCAGGCCTAGCCCATTTCATTGTCATACCAAGCATAAACCTTGAGCAGCGTGCCGTCGGTCACCATGGTCGACAGCGCATCAACAATAGAACTGCGTGTGTCGCCGGCATAGTCGGCGCTAACAAGCGGACGCTCTTCGTAGCCCAGAATACCCGCCAGAGGACCGCGCGAGGCTGCCGCAAAGAGCGCATTGACTTCTTCAACCGTGGTGGAGCGCTGCAGCTCGAAAACACAATCGGTCAATGAGGCATTGAGCACAGGCGCCCGCACGGCATGGCCATTGAGTTTGCCCTTGAGCTCCGGGTAAATTAAGGCAATGGCGGTGGCGCTGCCGGTGGTGGTCGGTGCCAGGCTCAGCATGGCGCTGCGAGCACGGCGTAAGTCCTTGTGCGGAGCATCCACCACGAGGTTGGTGTTGGTCGGGTTGTGGATGGTGGTGATCTGTCCGTGGCGTATGCCTAGATTCTCCTGGATCACTTTGACCACAGGTGCCAGACAATTGGTGGTGCAGGATGCGGCGGTCACGATACGGTCGGTGGCCGGGTTGTAGCGCTCGTGGTTAACGCCCACCACCACATTGAGGACATTGCCCACTTTCACCGGTGCCGCCACGATCACGCGCTTGGCGCCACGGTCAAAATGGCCTTGCAAAGTCTCCGGTGTGAGAAATTTTCCTGTGCATTCGAGCACCAGTTCTACCCCCATGTCGCCCCAGGGGATGTCTCCTGGCGCAGCATGCGAGCTGAATGTCATCGATTGCTGGTTGATTCGAATTGCATGCGCTTCATGCGCGCCGATATCTGCGCGCCATTGGCCTTGAATGCTGTCAAAGGCCAGCAAGTGGGCTGTGGCAGCTGCACCGCCTTTAAGTTCATTGAGGTGGACCACATCCAGTCGGTTGGCCTGGCGGGGGTCGTCCGCAGGTCGATGCGCTGCGCCCATGGCGGCCCGCAGCGCAAGACGCCCGATGCGTCCCATACCGTTGATTCCGACTTTCATAATAATTTTTGCCTAAGGGTGCTAAATGAAAATTTCAATTTTTGACCTCTGATATGTCAATTGTGTGACAAAAAATCTTGACACTGTTTGGGTGACATCACGTTGTCATACGACTCCGTTTCAATGCTCTAGCGCTCAAAAGTCAGTTACCAATGAGCCGGATTTTCATCGCTACTTTTTCATCCTCTGGAGTTATCAATGTCACACAATTTCGACGACGACATCTGCAATCAATCTAACAATGAGCACTTTCAAAGTGT
>CAMBWM010000218.1 GCA_945871335.1 Polaromonas sp. YR568
GCGTATTGGGAGCGCATTGCCGACATCCGGCAGGTGGTGACGCTGCCCGTGGTGGCCAACGGGGAGATATGGACGCTGGCCGATGCCGCACGTTGCCGTGAGGTCAGTGGCTGCGACATGCTGATGATTGGCCGCGGCGCAGTGGCTGACCCGGGTCTGGCTTGGGCCATTCAACACGGCCCGCACGCAGCGCCTAAGCCCGCCTTCGCGTGGGCTGCGCTACTGCCACATATCGCTGACTTCTGGCACCTGGTCTGTACGCGCTTGGACGCGCGCTCAAGAGCCGGTCGCTTGAAGCAGTGGCTGAATTTTTTGCGCCGGCGGTACCAGCAGGCTGAGACGGCTTACCAGCAACTCAAGACTGTCAACGACCCGGCGCAGATAGACGCCTGGCTGGCTCGGCAGACGGTATCGGCTTGTGAAACCAGACTCAGTGCGCCGTTAGAGGCGCAAACTGCCATGTCTTGCTAGCCGCCTTGCCCGGTAATGCGACCAGGCCGCTTTCACCGAAGCGCGGGCATCGCCGTTAAAATGAAAATGCCAGCGCTGTGGCTCCGGCAACTTTTTATTTCAACTCCCGCCCCGCCCGGCGATCTTGCGCATGTCACTTCAAGTTCTAGAAGCCCAAACCGGCGAAAACCCTGTCGCCACGGTGTTGATCCTGCACGGTCTGGGTGCTGACGGCCGCGATTTCCTGCCCGTCGCCGAGCAACTCGACCTCTCCAGCGTGGGCCCGGTGCGTTTTATTTTTCCGAACGCACCCGTCATGCCCGTGACCATCAATGGCGGCTACCAGATGCCCGCTTGGTACGACATTCTGGGCGCTGACCTCACGCAGCGGCAGGACGAAGCCGGTCTGCGGCATTCGCAATTGGCCATTGACACCTTGATTGAGCGCGAGAAGTCGCGCGGCATAGCATCCCATCGCATCGTGCTGGCCGGCTTTTCGCAAGGCTGCGCCATGACGCTGATGACCGGCTTGCGCCACCGCGACCGGCTGGCCGGCTTGCTGTGCATGTCGGGCTACTTGCCGCTGGCCGACAAAACAGCTGCCGAGCGCAGCCCCGCCAACCAGGATGTGCCGATTTTCATGGCCCACGGCACCCGCGACCCGGTGGTGCTGCTGCCGCGCGCCACCGCGTCGCGTGATCATTTGCAGTCGCTGGGCTACGCAGTAGAATGGCATGACTACGCCATGGAGCACTCGCTTTGTCAGGAGGAAATCCAGGACATCGAAGACTGGTTGCGCCGTGTATTGGCCTGATCGGCTGGCATCCAAGGCCTTTGTCCCCGGCGTTCACGCCGGTGGCTGCTCAGCAAAAAGCGCCGTCATGTGCTACGGTTCGCTTTCTTAAAAAATTGAGAATCCTAAAGAATCGAGACCTTATGACTAAGTTGCAGGCACCTGTCGGCCCGCTTTCAGGCAGCCTTTTAGCTGACCTGACGCCCGCCCGGCTGCTTGGCATGCGTCGCGGTATCGAAAAAGAAAGCCTGCGCGCCCAAGCTGGTGGCAGTCTGGCCCTGACGCCGCACCCGGCGGCGCTGGGCTCGGCGCTCACGCACCCGCATATCACCACCGACTTCAGCGAGTCCCAGGTCGAATTGGTGACCGGCGCCCATCTGGACGCTACCACCACGCTGGCCGAACTCACTGAGCTGCATCAGTTCACCTACCGCGTCATGCAGCAGGCCGGCGACGAGATGCTGTGGGTCTCCAGCATGCCTTGCGGCTTGCCAACTGACGAGACCATTCCCATTGCCCGCTTTGGTGCGTCCAATGTGGGCCGCGCCAAAAGCGTTTACCGCATGGGTCTTAGCCACCGTTACGGACGGCGCATGCAAACCATCTCTGGGATTCACTACAACTGGTCGCTGCCGGGCGTGAGCAGCGAATCGTATTTCGGTTTGATACGCAACTTTCGGCGTCACGCTTTTTTACTACTGTATCTTTTTGGCGCCTCGCCGGCGGTGTGCTCTAGCTTTGTGGCCGGGCGTCAACACGAACTGCAAAAGCTCGCCGGCAGCACCATGTACATGCCGCACGGCACCTCGCTGCGCATGGGCCGCTTGGGCTACCAAAGTGACGCGCAGGCCTCGCTGGCCGTCAGCTACAACAGCCTAGAAGGCTACGCCGCCTCGCTCGCTGACGCACTCACCCGGCCTTACCCGGCTTATGAAGCGGTGGGCATCCGCAACCCCGGCGGCGACTACAACCAGCTGGGCGACAGCCTGCTGCAAATAGAAAACGAGTTCTACGGCACCATCCGCCCCAAGCGCGTGATTTTTCCGGGCGAGCGTCCTCTGCACGCGCTGCGCGAGCGCGGTGTTGAGTACATCGAAGTGCGCCTGATGGACCTGGACCCCTTTGTGCCGGCTGGCATCAAGGCCGAGACCATGGATTTCTTGGATGTGTTTTTGCTGCATTGTCTGCAAACCGAAAGCCCGCCTGACTCGCCCGCCGAGATCGCCGAGCTGGCGCGCAACCAGCACCGCGCAGCTGCGCGCGGGCGTGAGCCGGGTCTGATGCTCGAGCGTGACGGCCGGGATATCAGCCTGATGGATTGGGCACAGGAACTGATGGACGCCTGCCGGCCACTGGCCGCCTGCCTGGACGCGGCGCATGCCAGCGACCGTTACAGCCGTGCCCTGAGTGCCGCGGCTGCCGCGCTGCAGGCACCCGATACGCTGCCCTCTGCGCGTGTGCTCAGCAGCATGCAGGGCTTTGACAATTCTTTTGTTCAATTTGTGCGCGCACAATCGGTCCGCACGCAAGCGTTTTATTTGCAAATGCCCTGGACAGCCGAGCAGCAAGGCCGCTTTGAGGCGATGAGCCAGCAGTCCTTGTTTGAGCAAAAAAAGATCGAAGCCGCCGACACCATGCCCTTTGAGATTTACCGGGAGCAGTACTTGTCTGCCGAGCGCCTGGGTCGACCTGTGCCTGCCCTGGTCTAGTCCGCTAATCACGCAGACCCCGCTTTGCTGCCCAGGCCGGCCTCTGTAGCCGTCTTTTAGTCACCTTGAGTCACCCCGGCTGCTTTTATGCCCCATGCTGTTTCCCGTTTGCGCACCACCCGGCTGGCACGCAGCCTCAAGCCTTTTTTGGCGCGTGGCGGCTCGCGGCTGGCGCATTGCCCCGGTTGCCGGCTGATTGCCAGCCACTGTCTGTGTGACTTGCGCCCGGCCGTCACCACACGCGCAGGGGTGTGCCTGATCATGTGCGACATCGAGCCGCTCAAACCCAGCAACACCGGCTGGTTGATTGCCGATGTGGTGCCCGACACCTGGGCTTTTGGCTGGGCCCGGACCGAGGTCGACCCGGCGCTGCTGGCCTTGCTGGCCGACCCGCAGTGGCAGCCTTACCTGGTGTTTCCAGGCGAGTTTGTCGACGCCCAGCGGGTGGTGCATGGTTTGCAGGCAGACGCTGCTGCCACAGTCTCCAATGCCCGGCGACCGCTGTTTGTACTGCTCGACGCCACTTGGCCCGAGGCGCGCAAGATGTTTCGCAAGAGCCCTTACCTGGACCAACTGCCGGTGCTCAGTCTGGCGCCCGAGCAGGTCTCGCGCTACCGCCTGCGTCGCTCGCGGCGGGACGACCACTTCTGCACCTGCGAAGTGGCTGCGTTGTGCCTGGCGCTGGCCGACGAGCCGCTGGCGGCCCGCACCCTGGAGGCTTATCTGGACGTTTTCACCCACCATTACCTGCAAGCCCGTCAGCAGCAGCCAGTCGACCTGGGCGATAAGTTGCACCTGCGCTTGAGGGACCTGGGCGCGCCGGCCCGCGGGCAAAGCGCACAATTGGCCCCATGACTTCAAGCCACACCCCGCCCAAGGCGCCTTCTGATTCACTGGATCCGAACCGCCAGCAAGAATTGAAAAAAATGGTGCTGTGCGAAGCTTGCGCCGGCATCCAGCGCAACTGGCGCCGCGCCCCCGGCCACCCGGAACTGGTGCAGGGCGCCCCGCACCACGCCAAGCGCAGCCACGGGTTGGTCGCCATCACGCCTTACCGCTGCGACCGCTGCGGTACCGCCTGGGAATACGAAAACAACAAGGCTGACCAGCATGTGGGCTGGTCGGTGGTAGGGCGTTAGCCGGCGTCGCCTGTGAAAGCTCCCCCCAGACTGCAATCCCTTGTTGAAGAGGGCCTGATCGACACCGTGGTTCGCCAGCTCATGAGCGGCAAGGAAGCCATGGTGTATGTGGTGCGCTGCGGCGACGAGACGCGCTGTGCCAAGATCTACAAGGAAGCCAC
>CAMBWM010000219.1 GCA_945871335.1 Polaromonas sp. YR568
TACGACAAAGATAGCATGGTCAAAACCATGCTGGACTTCAAGTCCGGCCGCAGGCCCGCCACCTTGATGCACCAACTGGCCAAGGGCTATTCGGACGCAGAAATCACTGCCATCGCCGGCTACTTTGCCGCTCAAAAGAAATAAGGAGCCATTGCCATGCAACGTCGTCATTTTTTGCAGACCGGCTCCGCCCTCGGCGCCATCAGCCTTGTTTCAGCTTGTGCCACCGTGGGCGGTGGCAGCGGCCCCAAAGTGGTGGTCATAGGCGGCGGTTTTTCGGGTGCAACAGCTGCCAAGTACATCCGCATGTGGTCGGATCAGAAAATCCAGGTCACGCTGGTCGAGCCCAACGACTACTTCATGTCTTGCCCTATTTCCAATCTGGTGATTGGCGGTAGCAAAACCATGGCCGACATCACCACGCCCTATGACAACCTGACCAAGCGCCACGGCGTACAGGTGGTCAAGGACCGTGTCAACAGCATCGATGCTGACAAGCGCGTCGTCAAGCTCGCTGGCGGCGCCGAGCTCGCCTACGACCGCCTGATCGTCTCGCCTGGCGTTGACTTCATGTGGGAAACGCTGCCCGGCATGAACAAGCCCGGCGCCAAAGAGCAGGTCATGCACGCCTGGAAGGCCGGAGCGCAAACGCTGACGCTGCGCCAGCAGCTGATGGCCATGCCCGACGGCGGCGTGTTCGCCATGTCGATCCCGCTGGCGCCTTACCGCTGCCCGCCCGGCCCTTACGAGCGGGCCTGCCAGGTGGCCGAGTATTTCAGCAAAGCCAAGCCCAAGAGCAAGGTGCTGATTCTGGACGCCAACGAGGACGTGACCTCCAAAGGCGCGCTGTTCAAGAAGGCCTGGACCGATCGCTACAAAGGCATCGTCGAGTACCGCAACAAACACAATGTCACGGACGTGGATGTCGCCACCAAGACCTTGAAGTTCGAGTTCAACGACGACCTCAAGGCCAGCGTGATCAACGTCATCCCGTCCATGCGGGCTGGTGACATTGCGGTCAATGCCGGGTTGGCCACGGCCAACAAGCGCTGGTGTGAGGTGGACTTTCTGACCTTCGAGTCCAAAGCGGCCAAAAACGTGCACGTGCTGGGTGACTCGATTCAGATCGCCCCGGGCATGCCTAAATCGGGCCACATGGCCAACCAGCACGGCAAAACATGCGCGGCCGCTGTGGTGGCGCTGTTGACCGGCACGCAAGTCAACAACATGCCAATCTACAACAACACCTGCTACAGCTTTGTCAGCTCAAATGAGGTGGTTCACGTGGCCAGCGTACACCGCTATGACGCTGAAAAGAAAACCATGTTGACCGTGGCAGGCTCAGGCGGTTTATCCCCGGCGGCCAACGCACTGGAAGCCGTCTACGCCATGTCCTGGGCGCAAAACATTTGGGCCGATACCCTGGCTTGATGGATTTGTTTCAATCGCTCAGCGCGTTTCGCACCGGCCTTTGGGGCCGGCGGCAGTGGCTTGTCGCGGCTGGCCTGGCCGGCTTGCAAGCCTCTGCACGGGCCCAGTCAACCACCGGGGCAGTCTTGCCGACATCCCGGTCTTTGCTGGATGAGTTGTCGATTGCACTGAAAAAAGGCCAGCCACTGATTGTCATGGCCAGCCTGGCCGGTTGTGTGTTTTGCCGCCAGGCCCGCGAAAGCCACCTGTCCCCCATGCACCAAGCCGGTAGCAGCATCGTTCAAATAGACCTGCGCAGCCAGCAGCCGGTACTGAACTTTGCCGGCCAGAGCACCACGCACGATCAGTTGACACGTTTGTGGAAAATCTCGATCACGCCTACCTTGCTTTTTTTCGGGCCGGGCGGCAAAGAAGTGGCCGAGCGCATGGAAGGCGCCTACCAGCCCGACTTTTACGGCCCTTATCTTGAAGAGCGACTGGCCAAAGGGCGCAAGCTCTTATGAGCTGCTCGCTTGTGGCTTAGCGCTTCATCAGACTATCCTACGTTCACATTTCCCCATGCAAGTACGCGCATTTTCAGCATTGCTTTTCAGCTGCGCGGTATGGGCTGCCAGTGCGCACGCCCAGACCGGCTTTTTCAAGGACGCAGACCTCAGGCTTGGCGAAAACCTCATCGCTCAAAGCAAGTGCGTTGCTTGCCACGTCAGCAAAGTGGGTGGCGATGGCAGCGCTATGTACAAGCCGCTGGGGCGCATCAACAGCCCGCCAGTATTGCGCGGCATGGTCGAGCAGTGCAATACCGAGCTCAATCTGGGCTTGTTCCCAGAAGAAGTTCACTCGGTGGCGGCGGTGCTCGCCCGGGACCACTACAAATTCAAGTGACTACTCAGGGTTTCCCCTGAGTAAATGAGGTACCTGACCGATTCCCAGGATCGAAGTTATCAATTACCATTTACATAAGTGCATGCGAATATACAAACTTAAGCCCACCGAGGAGATTTGAGTGAGCCAAGACAGCATCCGTTCAGGGCGCGTGCAAAAAGCGCCTGAGAGTTTTTTAAGCCAAACCGGCATCAAGGAAGTTTTTGCAGAGGGCAAAAAAGGCCGCCGTGATTTCATACGCAACGCTTTTGCAGCGGCCGCAGCGGGTGTGGCTGCGCCCGTGGCCATGGCCCAGGGCAACCCGGTGCCCAGCGAAGGCGGCGACAGCAACATCCTGAACCTGCCCGAGCACGCCACTGGCCTGGGCCAGGGCGTGGCCACCGAAGGCTACGGCAAACCCTCCAAGTTCGAGGCCAACCTGCAGCGCCGTCAAAGCCCGGGCCTGACGCAGACCACGCAAAGCTCAGTGTCTTTTGCCCCCTTGCAATCGCTGTTCGGTATCGTCACGCCCAGCGGCCTGCACTTTGAGCGGCATCACCAGGGCTGGTGGGACATCGACCCGTCCAAGCACCGCTTCATGGTCAACGGCATGGTCAAAAAGAACATGGTGTTCACCGTCGACGAGATCATGCGTTTGCCTTCGGTGTCGCGTTTTCACTTCATCGAGTGCGGCGCCAACACAGCGGTTGAATGGGGCAATGTGGCGGTGCCCACGGTGCAGTACACCCACGGCATGCTGTCTTGCAGCGAGTTCACGGGCGTGCCCCTGATCACCCTGCTGGAGCTGGCCGGTGCTGATTTGAAAAACGGCAAGTTTGTGCTGGCCGAAGGGGGTGAGGGCTCCTCTATGACGCGCACCATTCCCATGAACCTGATCACCTCGGGTGAAGTGATCGTGGCCTATGGTCAGAACGGCGAAATGCTGCGTCCCGAAAACGGCTACCCCTTGCGCCTGGTGGTGCCCGGCGTGCAGGGCGTGAGCTGGATCAAATACCTGCGCCGCGTTGAGGTGGGTGACAAGCCTTATGCAGCCAAAGACGAAGCCATTCACTACATGGACTTGCAGCCCGGCGGCCAGCACCGCCAGTACAGTAACTTGCAAGAGGTCAAGAGCGTGGTCACCACCCCCTCCGGCGGACAGGTGCTGCTCGACAAAGGTTTTTACAACATCACCGGCCTGGCTTGGTCGGGCAAAGGCAAGATCAAACGGGTGGATGTGTCCGCCGACGGCGGGCGCAACTGGCGCCAGGCGCGACTGGAAACGCCAGTCATGTCCAAGGCCTTGTCGCGCTTTAACCTGGACTGGGTGTGGGACGGCAAAGCCGCCATTTTGCAAAGCCGCGCGCAAGACGAGACAGGCCATGTACAGCCAACTTACCAACAGTTGCGCGCCGTGCGCGGCACCCGCTCTATTTATCACAACAACGCCATCCAATCGTGGCTGGTTCAAGAAAACGGCGAGGTGAAAAATGTCCAGGTTTCGTAATGCAATGATGGGCTTGGCATTGCTGACGCTGGCAAGTCTAGGGGCAGCACAAGGCAGCAAATACCCCGGCGTGGGCCGCGACGCCACGCCCAAGGAAGTCGCGAAGTGGGACATCGACGTGCGCCCCGACTTCAAGGGCCTGCCCGCAGGCTCGGGTTCGGTCGCCAAGGGCCAGGATGTCTGGGAGTCCAAATGCGCGCAATGCCACGGCGTGTTCGGCGAGTCCAACGAAGTGTTCAGCCCCTTGGTAGGCGGCACCACCGCAAAAGACATCCAGACCGGCCGCGTTGCCAACCTCTCGCGCAGCGACTACCCCGGCCGCACCACCCTGATGAAGGTGCCCACGGTCTCTACCTTGTGGGACTACATCAACCGGGCCATGCCCTGGACCAACCCCAAGACACTGAGCACCGAAGAGGTCTACGCCGTGACGGCATTCATGCTGAACCT
>CAMBWM010000220.1 GCA_945871335.1 Polaromonas sp. YR568
CCGTGGCCGAGTTGATGAGCGATGGCCGCAACATCCTCAAACGTGCCGACGTGATGGACGGCATCGCCGAGATGATTCCCGACATCCAGGTTGAAGCGACTTTCCCTGATGGCACCAAGCTGGTCACGGTGCATCAGCCGATCTGTTGATTCACCCCGTTGCGGCTCGCTTTGCGTAACCGCCTCCCCCTTCCAGGGGCGACAGCTGCGGCCCGGCAAAGCCGGTTCCTAGCTGTCACTGGAAAAGATTTTTTGACCTTTTTTGTTCGTTTAAATATCTGGAGCAACTTGATGCCAAAACAAATTCTGAACCTCATGGCTTTTGGCTTGGCGCTGGTGGCCTGTGCGCCGGCTCTGGCGCATGAGGGTCATGGTTTGGCTGGCTCGCATTGGCATGTGGCGGACGCCTGGGGTTTTGCAGCGCTGGGTTTGGGTCTTGCGGCGGCTGTCTGGTTTTCCAAAGAGGACAAATGACGACCATGGTCCCTGGTGAATATTTCATTGACGAGGGAGAGCATGCGCTCAACCCGGGCCGCAGCACGATCACGCTGGTGGTGCAAAACACGGCCGACCGGCCGATCCAGGTGGGCTCGCACTATCACTTTGCCGAAACCAACGCAGCCTTAGGCTTTGACCGCGCGGCCGCGCGCGGCATGCGGCTGAACATCGCGTCCGGCATGGCGGTGCGCTTTGAGCCTGGCCAGCAACGCACGGTGGAATTGGTCGACTACGCCGGTGAGCGCAAGGTGTACGGTTTTCGCGGACTCACGCAGGGAGCACTTTGATGGCCAGCATTGGACGACGCGCTTATGCAGAAATGTTCGGACCCACAGTCGGCGACCGGCTGAGACTGGCAGACACCGATTTGACGATTGAAGTGGAGGCTGACTACACGCTGCGCGCCGGCGGCTATGGCGAAGAAGTGAAGTTCGGCGGCGGCAAGACCATTCGCGATGGCATGGCGCAGTCGCAGGCCACACGCGCGCAAGGCGCGGTAGACACCGTCATGACCAACGCGCTGATCATGGACCACTGGGGCATTGTCAAGGCCGACATCGGCCTCAAAGACGGCCGTATCGCCGCCATCGGCAAGGCCGGCAACCCTGACGTGCAACCGGGCGTGGACATCATCATCGGCCCGGGCACCGAGATCATCAGCTGCGAAGGCATGATCGTCACCGCAGGCGGTATTGACTCGCACATTCACTTCATTTGCCCGCAGCAGATCGAGGAAGCGCTGAGCTCGGGCGTGACCACCATGCTGGGCGGCGGCACCGGCCCGGCCACCGGCACCTTTGCCACCACCTGTACGCCGGGGCCCTGGAACATCGAGCGCATGCTGCAAGCGGCCGACGCCTTTCCCATGAACCTGGGCTTTCTGGGCAAGGGCAATGCCAGCTTGCCGGATGCGCTGCACGAGCAGATCAATGCCGGTGTGATCGGCCTTAAATTGCACGAAGACTGGGGCACCACGCCGGCAGCTATCAGCAACTGCCTGGACGTCGCTGAGGCCACCGACACGCAGGTGGCGATTCACTCCGACACGCTCAATGAATCAGGCTTTGTAGAAAACACCATCGAGGCCACCAAGGGCCGCAGCCTGTGCGCCTTTCACACCGAAGGCGCGGGCGGTGGCCATGCGCCGGACATCATGCGCGTGGTGGGCGAAGCGAACTTTTTGCCATCGTCCACCAACCCGACCATGCCCTACACCGTCAACACGCTGGACGAGCACGTGGACATGCTGATGGTCTGCCACCACCTGGACCCGTCGATTGCCGAAGACCTGGCTTTTGCTGAAAGCCGCATCCGCAAAGAAACCATTGCAGCTGAAGACATCTTGCATGACCTGGGCGCCATCAGCATGATGAGCAGCGACAGCCAGGCCATGGG
Organism: Polaromonas sp. YR568; assembly: GCA_945871335.1. The sequence goes on from CAMBWM010000220.1 coordinate 1,893, forward strand.
CCGCGTGGGCGAGGTCATCATCCGCACCTGGCAAAACGCCCACAAGATGAAGCAGCAGCGCGGATCGTTGCCAGAAGACAGCAGCCGCAACGACAACTTCCGCGCCAAGCGCTACATCAGCAAGTACACCATCAATCCGGCGATAGCACACGGCATTTCGCACGAAGTAGGCTCTATCGAGGCCGGCAAGTGGGCTGATCTGGTGGTTTGGAAACCGGCCTTTTTTGGTATCAAACCTTCCCTTATTTTGAAGGGCGGCTTCATCGCCATGGCCGCGATGGGCGACCCGAACGCCTCCATCCCGACGCCGCAACCGGTGCATTACCGGCCCATGTTTGGTGGCTTTGGCGGCGCTGTTGCCCGCGGTTCGCTGACTTTTGTGTCGCAGGCGGCGCAAGCGGCGGGCGTGAAGGAACGCTTTGGCTTGGCCAAAAACGTCAGTGCCGTGAAAAATATACGTGGCGTGCGCAAGCAGCACATGGTTCACAACGCCTACCTGCCGCGCATGGAGATCGACCCGCAAACCTACCAGGTGCGCGCTGACGGTCAACTGCTGACCTGTGAGCCCGCCAGCAGCTTGCCGATGACGCAGCGCTACTTCTTGTTCTGAGTTTGTTTTAATAGGCCGCATGCTTCAAACCTCCAAAGTCATCGCGCAAGGCACCGGCCTGGCCCCCGTCCTGCTCAAACGCGCCGCCACCGTCGAGCTCGACTGGGACGTGCGGCAGAAAAGCCGCTTCGATACCACCGACTCGCTGGGCCGGCACCTGGGCGTTTTTCTGCCGCGCGGCACGCTGCTGCGCGGCGGCGATGTGCTGGTGGCAGAGGACGGCTCTATGGTCCGCGTGTTGGCAGCGCCACAGGCAGTCTTGCGCATTAGCGCCTGCCCCACGCACGGCTCGCCCTTTGACCTGACACGCGCCGCATACCACCTGGGCAACCGCCATGTGCCTATCGAACTCAAGCCCGACCACCTGAAGATCGAGCCCGACCATGTGCTGGCCGACCTGCTGCGCGCCATGCACCTGATCGTGAACACGGTAGACGAAGCTTTTGAACCCGAGGGTGGCGCCTACAGCGCGGCCACGCACGCGGGTCATCACCACGGCGGCCACGCGCATGGCGACCATGAAGAGCACAGCGACCACGGCCATGCCAAGACGACCACCGCACCACATGTGCATGGTCCCGACTGCGGACATGACCACGGGCATGATCACAGCCACGATCATGGGCATAACCATAACCATGACCATGCCGCGCCGGCGTCCGTGCCGGTGCCTGTGCCTGTGCCTGTGCCCGTTCAGTTTCACGCCCAGCGCTCGCCCAAGCCCTGAGCCGCGCGGTCCATGCCCAACCCAGTGCCCTCACCGGCCGGCGAATTACCTGCCGCCAGCCTGCTGCAGCTCATCTGGCTGGCCTCACCGGCCCTGCCCGTGGGCGGCTTTTCATATTCCGAGGGCTTGGAAGCAGCCGTTGAATGGGGCGGTATCCACAGCGAAGCCAGTGCGGCCGACTGGCTCAGCGCACAGTTGCAGCTGAGCTTGGCGCGCACCGACCTGCCCGTGATCGCAGCCGCCCTGACCGCCTGGCGGACCGCAGACTTGGTGCGCGTACGCGAACTCAATGACTGGCTATTGCAAACACGCGAGACAAGCGAGATGCGCCAGCAGACCGAGCAAATGGGCAAGTCCCTGCTCGAGTGGCTGCGCAACCACGATGGCGCCGATGCGGCGCACATCGCTGCATGTGCTGCACTGCCGCCCACCTACCCTGTTGCCTTTGCGCTGGCCGCCTCACCAACTGCTGCCAGCGTGCGCGACTGCCTGCTGGCCTATGCCTTTGGCTGGGCCGAAAACATGATGCAGGCCGCACTCAAGTCGGTGCCGCTGGGTCAGAGCGCCGGGCAGCGCCTGCTGGCCCGGCTCAGCCGCGAGATACCGCCGGCGGTTGAGGCCGCGCTGGTCATGCTTGATGCTGATCGCCAGGCCTTCTCGCCCATGCTGGCCATTTTGTCTGCGCGGCATGAAACGCAATACTCACGCCTGTTTCGTTCTTAAACATTTTTATCAGCCACTTCAAAGTCCGCCATGAGCCTGCATCACATTGCCAACCGCACCAAAAAACTACCCCCCTTGCGCGTGGGCATAGGCGGGCCTGTGGGCTCTGGCAAAACCACCTTGCTGGAGATGCTGTGCAAAGGCATGAAAGCGAAATACGATCTGGTGGCGATCACCAACGACATCTACACCAAAGAAGACCAGCGCCTGCTGACGGTGAGCGGCGCGCTGGACGCCGAGCGCATCATGGGCGTAGAAACAGGCGGCTGCCCGCA
>CAMBWM010000221.1 GCA_945871335.1 Polaromonas sp. YR568
AACGAGAACCCGTCGCAAGGCGCTTTCATCATCGAAGAGCTCACCGAACTGCTCGAGGAAGCTGTGCTGACCGAGTTCGAGCGCATTGCCGAGCGTGGCGGCGTACTGGGCGCCATGGAAACCGGCTACCAGCGCGGCAAGATTCAAGATGAATCAATGCACTATGAAATGCTCAAGCACACCGGCGAGCTGCCCATCATCGGCGTCAACACCTTCCGCAACCCGAACGGCGACCAGGTGCAGGACAAGCTCGAGCTGGCGCGCAGCACCGACGCCGAAAAAGCCAGCCAACTAGAGCGCCTGCAAGCCTTTCATGCACAGCACGCCCAAGCCTCCCCGGCCATGCTCAAGCGCCTGCAACAGGCCGTGATCGCCAACAGCAATGTCTTTGAAGTGCTGATGGACGCCGTGCGCGTCTGCTCGCTGGGGCAGATCACGAATGCGCTGTTTGAGGTGGGCGGGCAATACCGGCGCAATATGTAAGCCTAGGCACACTGGACCGGCTTGCCATGCGCAACGCCGGCTTTTTGAATGTCAGGCGAGCGCAAGCTTGCAAGCGGTAAAATGTCTAATAGTTTAAAAGCCCACAGGAATTTTCATGTCCAACCCGCACGCTCATTCTTCTTCTGCAGACCATGGCAAACCCGCTGAGGAAGTAGACGCCATCGAGGCCATCGTCCCCATGATGCCGCTTGTTTTGCCACTGGCCGGAGGCGTGCTGATTTTCATGCTCGCATTCATCGCTGTTGTCATGGCCTGATTCCGGCGTTCGGGCCCTTCGGCGGTCCGCAGTACAAAACCCGCTCTTGCGGGTTTTTTCACGCCTTGGCGACCGCTTTGATGGCCGACTGCACCACAGACGACATAAAGCTATGCAAGTTTTGCATACATATAGCTTGTAACCACGCTGTAACTTACCGCCGAAGTTCTTAGAATGACTTTCCCAAGCGCCCAGAGTCTGCTCTCTGCGGCACCTTCTTTGCAAGCTTGCACTTGATCCATTGCAGCGCTATTTCGACAACCACCGCTCCCTTTTGATGGCCGTATGGCAAGACGGGTTGTTGCCGAAATCACGTTTTTAAACCTTGGAGCTTTTTTATGAACCACCCCGCCATGCCAGGGCTGGCGCTCAATGCGCCTGCTTATGTCAAAAATGCCAAATTGATCGCCTGGGTCTCCGACATGGCCGCCATGTGCAAACCGGATGCGGTTTACTGGTGCGACGGTAGCGAGGCCGAATACCAGCACTTGTGCCAGCGGCTTGTCGATGGCGGCACCATGCAAAAGCTCAACCCGCTAAAGCGCCCCAACAGTTTTCTGGCGCTGAGCGACCCGAGCGATGTGGCCCGCGTGGAAGACCGCACTTACATCTGCTCGGCTAAAAAAGAAGATGCCGGCCCAACCAACAACTGGGTAGCCCCGGCGGAGATGCGTGCCACACTGGCCCCGCTGTTTGACGGCTGTATGAAAGGCCGCACGCTGTACGTGGTGCCGTTTTCAATGGGGCCGCTGGGCTCGCCGATTGCCCACATCGGCATCGAACTCTCGGACAGCCCGTATGTGGCGGTGAACATGAAGCTCATGACGCGCATGGGCCGTGCCGTGTATGACGTGCTGGGTGCCGAGGGCGATTTTGTTCCTTGCATTCACACCGTGGGCGCGCCGCTGGCCGCCGGGCAAAAAGACGTCGCATGGCCCTGCAACAAGACCAAGTACATCGTGCATTACCCTGAAACGCGTGAGATCTGGTCTTACGGCTCCGGCTACGGCGGCAATGCTTTGCTGGGCAAAAAATGTTTTGCGTTGCGCATCGCCTCCATCATGGGCCGCGACGAGGGCTGGCTGGCCGAGCACATGCTGATTCTGGGCGTGACCAACCCGCAAGGCCAGAAGTACCACGTGGCGGCAGCTTTCCCGAGCGCCTGCGGCAAGACCAATTTTTCCATGCTGGTGCCGCCTGCCGGCTTTGAGGGCTTGAAGGTCACCACCATCGGCGACGACATCGCCTGGATCAAGCCATCGGCCGACGGACGGCTGCGCGCCATCAACCCCGAGGCCGGCTACTTTGGCGTGGCCCCGGGCACCAACATGCTGACCAACCCGAACTGCATGCGCAGCCTGACCAAAGACACCATCTTCACCAACGTCGCGCTGACCGACGACGGCGATGTGTGGTGGGAAGGCATGGAGCATGACGCGCCCGGCAAGGCGCTGCCTGCGCACCTGATTGACTGGCAGGGCAAGGACTGGACACCCGAGATCGCCAAGCAGACCGGCGCCAAGGCCGCCCACCCGAACTCGCGCTTCACGGTGGCCGCCACCAACAACCCGGCGCTCGACAGCGCCTGGGACGACCCGAAGGGCGTGCCGATTGACGCCTTCATCTTTGGCGGTCGCCGCTCGACCACAGTGCCACTGGTGACGGAGGCGCGCAACTGGACAGAAGGCGTTTACATGGCCGCCACGATGGGCTCTGAAACCACGGCCGCCATGGCCGGTGGCAACGGCAGCGTGCGCCGAGACCCGTTTGCCATGCTGCCCTTCACCGGCTACAACATGAGCGACTATTTCCAGCACTGGCTGGACATGGGCCAAAAGCTCGCCGCCAAGGGCGCCAAGCTGCCAAAGATTTACACCGCCAACTGGTTTCGCAAAGGCGCTGACGGCAAATTTGTCTGGCCCGGCTACGGTGAAAACATGCGCGTACTCAAATGGATGATTGAGCGCATAGATGGCTCAGGCCAAGGCAATGAACACTTTAGCGGCATCAGCCCGCGTTACCAGGACTTGAACTGGACCGGCCTGAACTTCAGTGCCGAACAGTTTGACACCGTCACGCGAATGGACAAGGCCGACTGGCAGCAAGAACTGGCACTGCACACAGAGCTGTTCACGCAACTGGCTCACCACCTGCCGCCAGCCCTGAAAGAAACCAAAGCTGCCATCGAAAAACGAATGGCGGCCTGAGGTCTGGGGATAGGGCTAAGGCTTAGCGCAGCTGGTTCAAAAAGGCGCGCAAGTCTGCGCTGCCCAGACGCAAGGCGCGCTGTGTCAGCACCGTCTGCGAGCCGGCTGCTGCGGTCTGCGCATCGTTCTCAGCGTTTTGGCGGCTGAAAGCCACTTGCAAATCAGCCATCACGCGGGAATCAGTTTGCGCCATGCGCCACAGACGCTGGTCAGCCCGGTCACGAGCCTGGCGCTGAGCCCAGCTGTCTAACCAGCTACGTGACTTTTCAATCAAGCGATTGACCGTGCCCGACAGCAAGGCCAGTGCGGTGAAGCTGATAACCCAGAGCGCGATCCACAAGACCAGCAGATGGCCTTCGACCACGCTGTCCATCACCTGGTAAGCCACCACCAGCACGGCAGCCAGCACAGCGCAAAGCAACAAGGCTAGCGTGGCGCCCGCGGGCGACCAGCGCTTGCGCAAAGCCATGGCGCCTTCAATAGCGGACTCGATGCGTCTGACACCGGGATGTTCGTTTGCGTACTCAATATTCACAAAACTGGTCATGGTGGTTTTCCTCTGAGAGCCGCCTTAGCTGTAGGGCTTTGTTTTAAACGACGGCGGCGTTGAACAAGGCCTTGATACTAGGGTTATTACCCGTGCTGCTCAACTTTATATTTGTGATTTAATTCATTCACAAAAGTGATTTACTATGTTGTGTGCACTTTTTTGCGAATGGAGTCCTCGTGAGCACCCCCAACTTTCGTACGCTGGACCTTAATTTACTGCGCGTTTTTGACGAGGTGATGGCCGAGGGCAGCCTGACCCGGGCTGCCCGCAACCTGTCGCTGACACAACCTGCCGTGAGCAATGCCCTGCGGCGCCTGCGCGAAACCCTGGGCGACGAGCTGGTTCAGCGCAGCGGCCAGGGCATGGCACCCACACCTCGCGCCCGCGCCATCTGGCCAGCCGTGCGCGAGGCGCTGGCACAACTGCAAAGCTCTCTGATCCCAAATGAGTTTGTGCCAGCCGAGGCGAACACCAGCTTTGTGTTGGCCATGTCAGATGCGAGCGCCGCCGAACTGATTCCGGGTCTCACGGAAACACTTGAAAAACAAGCACCTCGTGTGACGCTGCGCGTGGTTCCCCTGACCACCCGCGACCCGCGCAGCCTGCTCGACGAGGAGGCTTGCGACCTGGCGGTGGGCTACTTTCCGTCCATGCTGGCCGACTTGACGGCGCGCAAACAAAGCGGCGAGCCCCAGCCATTTTT
>CAMBWM010000222.1 GCA_945871335.1 Polaromonas sp. YR568
CGTAAAACATCCACCGTGAACAGTGACTCTTCAAAACTGAGCGCGCGTCCAGCCAGTGCGCCATCAGCCTGAACGGCAAATGAACGTCCCTCAAAAACCACTTCATCTTGTCCACCGACCAGATGCGCAAAGACCAAAGGCAAGCCGCAGGCCTTGGAACGGCTTTGCATCATGGCCTCGCGCTCATTGCCCTTGCCCTGATGAAAAGGCGAGGCATTGATCACCACCAGCAATTCGGCACCGGCAGCTTTGGCCTGCTGGGCCGGCGCTTCAAACCATGCGTCCTCGCAAATTAACAAACCAAGGGCAACGCGTTCAGCGCCCTCGCCTACATGAAAGACGCAAGCACCCTGCCCTGGTTTGAAATACCGCCGCTCATCAAAAACCTGGTAATTGGGCAGCTCCTGCTTGGCGTAGGTCTGCAAGCGCCTGCCGCTTTGCAGCACGTGAGCTGCGTTATAAAGCTGCGGCACTGAGACGCTGTGCGTACGCAGGCCGGAGCCCACGTTGACGGGGGCCGGGCTGCCAATCACCACGCACAAGTCACTCAAGCCGGCCAACTCGCGGGCAACAAGGTCAACTGCATCCTCACAAGCCTGGACAAAAGCCGGCCTCAAGTAAAGATCCTCAGCGGCATAACCGCAAATCGCCAGCTCGGGGGTGAGCACCAACCGGGCACCCTCGGCATAAGCCAGGCGAGCGGCGGCAATGATCTTGCGAGCATTGCCAGCCATGTCACCAACACAGTAATTCAACTGGGCAACACAAATTTTCAGTAGCATGGGCACCTGTCCGGTGAGCGGGGCTCAGACAAAAGACAATCAATCATTTAGCTAGAAAATGGGAAATCGACATTGAAAAATAAGTCAGAAGATTATGTCATTCGGGTGCTGGACAGCCCGCAAGCGATTGATGCCATTCAGTGGAACGAATTGCTGGCACTTCAAGAGCCTGACGGCGCACTCAATCCTTTCATGCGCCATGAGTACCTGACGGCCATGCAGGCCAGCGGCAGCGCGGTCCCGAACACCGGCTGGACCCCGCGTTTGATAGCACTTTACAACGATACCGAGTTATTGGGCGCTTGTGCCCTTTACCTTAAATCGCACTCCTATGGCGAGTACGTTTTTGACTGGGCCTGGGCCAACGCCTACCAGCAGCATGGCCTGGCCTACTACCCCAAGGCTGTGGTGGCTTCGCCATTCACACCTGTACCAGGCCCGCGGCTTCTGGCCAAAGACGCCGCCCTGCGGGTGCAACTGGTCAAGGCATTGATAGCATGGTGCGAAAGCGAGAAGCTGTCTTCGCTGCATTTGCTGTTTGGCCACGAAGCCGATATTGCCGCCTGCGCTGAAGCAGGCCTGATGCTGCGCCACACCGTGCAGTTTCACTGGAAGAACATGGCCCCCACGCTTGTCGCTGCGCGTACTGCGCTGCCCCCCGAGGGGGCTGACCTTGCTCGGGGCGGCCCGTCGCTGCAGCCTGTGGCCTCCACGCTTGTCGCTGCGCGCACTGCGCTGCCCCCCGAGGGGGCTGACCTTGCTCGGGGCGGCCCGTCGCTGCGGCCTGTGGCCCCCACGCACACTCAATTCAAAGATTTTGATGATTTTTTGGGTTCGCTGAACCAGGAAAAGCGTAAAAAAATCCGCCAGGAGCGTCGCAAGGTGACCGAAGCGGGCGTGATTTTCCGTGCAATATGCGGTGCGGAAATGAGCAATGCAGATTGGGATTTCTTTTACCGCTGCTACGAGCGCACTTACCTTGAGCATGGCAATGCCCCCTACCTCAGCCGCAACTTCTTTGAACATATGGCCAGCCAGATGAAGGAAAACTGGCTGATGTTTGTAGCCGAGCGCGAGGGTCGGCCCATGGCCTGCAGCCTCATTGCTTTGAGCACAGGGACGCAGGACGGTCAAAAAACCGCTTACGGGCGTTACTGGGGTGCATTAGAGCGGGTCGATTGCCTGCACTTTGAAGCCTGCTATTACCAGCCATTGCAATGGTGTATTGCGCATGGTTTTGACAGCTTTGAAGGCGGTGCACAGGGCGAACACAAAATGGCCAGGGCCTTGTTACCCGTCAAGACTACCAGTGCACACTGGCTGGCACACCCCTCTTTTGCGGATGCCGTCGAGCGCTTTCTGGCGCGCGAAGGAGAAGGTATCTCCGACTATATGCAAGAGCTGGAGCGGCGCAACCCTTTCAAACCGGCGACCACTTGAGGCGCCTTCAGGTCAATGGCAGCCGCATTGCAGCCAGCGCCACGGCAGCCACAACCAACAGGGCCCATAGCATGCGCTTTTGCTTGCGGCGCAATGCATCCATGCCCGCAATCAATTGCGTGTTTTGCTCTGCCAACTCAGTCACCAGTGCCGACGACTCGGCCAACTGCTGGCGCAGCAGCGTGCTACCGGCCCGCAAGGCCTTCACCTGGGCCTGCAAGCTGAGCAAGGTAGGCTCTGTTTCAATCGTCGATTCGGTGCCGGAGGCATCTTGCGGCGCTGCACCCTTGTGAGCTACGTTGTCCCATAGTTTTTTGGCGCCGGCAGCCACTTTGGGCGCGTTACGCACCACATCAGACCAGGGAACGCTTTGAAGCACTGTCAGCCAAGGTATAGCCATACAAAACCTTTGTCTAGAAAAGCCGATTGTCAGCCCGCAATCATCATCCTTTGAGCGAATTCTGGAAGTTAGCGATGCCCTCTAGGATTTCTTTTTTAGCCGACTCTGGGCCTTCCCAGCCATTGATCTTGACCCATTTACCTTCTTCCAAGTCTTTGTAATGCTCAAAAAAGTGGGCAATAGTTTTCAGGCGCAGCGGGTTCAGATCTTCGGGCTTTTGCCACTGAGTGTAGATCGACAGGATTTTGTCGGTGGGAACGGCAAGCACCTTGCCGTCTTCGCCGGCTTCGTCGGTCATCTTCAAAATGCCGATAGGGCGACAAGTCACCACCACACCGGGGATCAAGGGTACCGGCGTGATCACCAGCACATCCACCGGGTCACCGTCACCGCTGATGGTGTTCGGCACATAGCCGTAGTTGGTCGGGTAGTGCATAGACGTGCTCATGAAGCGGTCCACAAAAATCGCGCCGGACTCTTTGTCGACTTCGTACTTCACCGGATCCGCGTTCATCGGAATTTCAATGATCACATTGAAGGTGTCGGGTGCATTTTTTCCGGGGGTGACTTTAGATAAGGACATGGTCTCTCGGTAATCTTGGTAAACAAGGTGATTGAAATGATGAAAAGGGCTTAGCGAAGCAGTCTGGACGCTGATTAACTAGTATTTACCCTCATTTTACTGATGCTGGCCTTACGCGAGACGGGAACGTTCGTCTTTTCGCGTTAAATTCCCTGTGTTGGCCAATTGACACCAGTGAGTACTGGGGTTGAGGAAGCAACGCAAGGCGGTGTAAGCCCAAGCCTTGCACCCGAACCCTTAAGACAAAACAACTGGAGAATAGCTATGGTTGGCAACTCAGCGCTCATTTTGGCGCTCGCGTGTGGACTCATCGCCGTGGTATACGGCGTCTGGGCCCGCAGCTGGATACTCTCTCAAGACGCAGGCAATGCGCGCATGCAGGAAATAGCTGCCGCCATTCAGACTGGTGCGGCTGCTTACCTCGCCAGACAATACAAAACTATCTCTATCGTCGGTGTTGTACTGGCGGTGCTGATCGGTGTTTTCCTTGACGGCCTGACCGCCATTGGATTTGTGGTCGGCGCGTTCCTGTCCGGCGCCTGCGGCTTTATTGGCATGAACGTTTCGGTGCGTGCCAATGTACGCACGGCCCAGGCCGCCACCCGCGGCATTGGTCCCGCCCTGGACGTTGCCTTTCGCGGCGGCGCCATCACAGGCATGCTGGTGGTTGGCTTAGGGCTCTTGGGCGTGACCGGTTTTTACTGGTTTTTGGTTGGTAACGGTAATCTGACGCCCGATAAAAACCTGGCCAACTTGCTCAACCCGCTGATCGGTTTTGCCTTCGGCTCCTCACTGATCTCGATCTTCGCCCGTCTGGGCGGCGGCATCTTCACCAAGGGCGCTGACGTAGGCGCCGACCTGGTCGGTAAAGTCGAAGCCGGCATTCCGGAAGACGACCCACGCAACCCGGCCGTGATTGCCGACAACGTCGGCGACAACGTTGGTGACTG
>CAMBWM010000223.1 GCA_945871335.1 Polaromonas sp. YR568
GCCGACAGCAGCACCATGAAGCGATCGCCCGCTTTCTCGTAAACAATCATTTTGCGAAAAGTGCTGATATGGTCCAGACCCGAGTTGGTGCGGGAGTCGGACAAAAACACCAGGCCGGCGTTGATCTTGATGGCGCAGCAGTAAGTCATGTTGATGTCTCAGGCTTTGTTCAGAAGTTTTTTGAGTTGGTACAAGGCGTCCAGCGCCTCGCGCGGAGAGAGCGTATCAGGGTCCAGCGCCGTGAGAGATTTTTCAAGCAAGCTGGCCTCAGCGGCGGGCAGATCGGGCGGCGGCGCAAACAGGTCCACCTGGGCGCGGGCGTCGGTTTGCTGCTGCTCCAGTGCGCTCAGCGCATGGCGTGCATGGTTGACCACCGCCGCTGGCACGCCGGCGAGTTTGGCTACCGCAATGCCGTAGCTGCGGCTGGCCGGGCCGGCTTCGATGTGGTGCAAAAAAACAATGTCGGCACCCGACTCGACGGCGCTCACGTGCACGTTGACGGCGCTGTGGTGTTTGGTCGGGAACTCGGTGAGCTCGAAATAGTGCGTGGCAAACAGCGTGAAGGCCTGGGTCTTGTTGTGCAGATAGGCCGCAATGCCGCCGGCCAGCGCCAGGCCATCAAAGGTCGAGGTGCCGCGGCCGATCTCGTCCATCAGCACCAGCGAGTGCGGCGTGGCGGCGTGCAATATCTGCGCGGCCTCGGTCATCTCCAGCATGAAGGTGGACTGCGCGTTGGCCACGTCGTCGGCCGCACCGATGCGCGTGTGAATGGCGTCGATCGGCCCGAGCCGGCAGCTGCTGGCCGGCACAAAAGAGCCCACAGACGCCAGCAGCACAATCAGCGCAACCTGCCGCATGTAGGTGGATTTGCCGCCCATATTGGGGCCGGTGATGACTTGCATGCGGCTTTTGGCGCCGAAGTGGCAGTCGTTGGCGATGAAGCTACCGCCACCGGTTTCGGCCAGCCGCGCCTGCACCACCGGGTGGCGCCCGGCGACGATCTCGATGCACGGCTCTTTGACAAACACGGGCGCAGCCCAGTCCAGTGTGAGCGAGCGTTCGGCCAGTGTGCACAGCGCGTCCAGCGAAGCGATGGCGCGGGCCAGTCGGCTCAGCGTGGGTACAAATTCTTGCAGCTGGTCGAGGAGTTCTTCGTAGAGAAATTTTTCGCGTGCCAGCGCACGCTCTTGCGCCGACAAGGCCTTGTCTTCAAAAGTCTTGAGCTCGGGCGTGATGAAGCGCTCGGCGTTTTTCAGGGTCTGGCGACGCCGGTAGTCGTTGGGCACCTTGCTCGCCTGGCCTTGCGTGACCTCAATGTAAAAGCCATGCACGCGGTTGAACTGCACACGCAGGTTGGCAATGCCGGTGCGGGCTCTTTCGCGGGCTTCGAGGTCCAGCAAAAAAGCATCGCAGTTGGTTTGGATGCCGCGCAGCTCGTCGAGGTCAGCGTCGCAGCCGTTGTTGATGACGCCACCGTCGCGCACCAGCGCCGCCGGCTCGTCCAAAAGGTAACGCCCTAGCAGGGCCGCGCAGGCGGGCGGGGCTTGCAGGTCTTCAAAAATACTTTGCAGCAGTTCGGGCGCTTCTTGCCCGCCGCCCATGGCTGGCAGCGCGTTGGCCGTTGGGCTGAGTTGCACGGCCTTGTGCAGGGTGTCGCGCAGCGCAATCAGTTCGCGTGGACGCACCTGGCGCAGGGCGATGCGCGCGGTGATGCGCTCAACGTCGGTGCAGCCCTTCAGGCGTGCGCGCAGCGTTTGGTGCAAACCGGCGCGCAAGGTGCTGATGGTTTCGAGCCGGGCCATCGCCTGGCTGCGATCGCGGCGCGGCGACAGCAGCCAGTTTTTGAGCAAGCGGCTGCCCATGCCGGTGGTGCAGGTGTCCAGAAGTGAAAAGAGGGTGGGTGAATCTTCGCCGCGCAGGGTCTGAGTCAGCTCGAGGTTGCGGCGCGTGGTTTGCGGCAGCTCGATCAGCTCCCCAGAGCGCACCACTTGCAATGCGTGCACATGGCTGAGGGCGCGGCCCTGCGTGTGTTCTGCGTAGCCCAGCAGGGCAGAGGCGGCGGCCTGCGCCTCGCCCAAAGCCTCAGCGTTGAAGGACGCGAGTGAAGCCACCTGCAGCTGGGCCAGCAAGCGGCGCTGGCCCAGTGCTGCGTCAAACTGCCAGGTTGGGCGTGCGGTCAGCGTGGCACTGCCGGCCGCGCCGCTTTGGCGCAAGGCTTTGAGGCGCGCTTCAAAAGCCGGCGTCACGTCCACGTTGTAAAGCAGCTCGCTGGGCGCGATGCGTGCCACCCAGGCTTCGACTTCCTCGCTGGCGCACTGCGCCAGATGTATCTCGCCCTGCGTCACGCTCAGCCAGGCCAGTCCGCAGGTGTTGCGGCTGCCCTGGTGCAGGGCCAGCAAAATAGATTCGGTTTTGTCGGACAGCAGTTCGGTGTCGGTCAGCGTACCGGGCGTGACCACGCGCACCACCTTTCGCTCGACCGGACCCTTGCCCGTGGGCTCGCCCATCTGCTCGCAAATGGCCACTGACTCACCGAGCTTGATTAATTTGGCCAGGTAGCCTTCGACCGAATGAAAAGGCACCCCACACATGGGAATAGGGACGCCGGCCGACTGACCGCGGTGGGTCAGCGTGATGTCGAGCAGGCTGACAGCTTTTTCAGCGTCGCTGAAAAACAGCTCGTAAAAGTCGCCCATCCGGTAAAACAGCAGCGTGTCCGGATAGTCGGCCTTGAGCGCTAGGTACTGGCGCATCATGGGCGTGTGATCGGGATATTCGGCAGTCATGGGGCTGGATGTCGCTGAACAGGGACGGGGTGTTCGAGATGAGGGGAAATACCTTCGATGGAGGTGACTCAGGCCGCGCCGGTACGAGACTTCTTGCTGCTGAGCGTACCTTTTGCAGCGCGCGGCGCCTCGGCCGGGGCGCTGGCGTCTGTCTCGTCCTCGCTGTCTTGTTGCAGTTCCTGCCGCACCTTGGCTTTGTCACCTGCACCCGCAAATTTGCTGTACTTGCCCAGGGTGGACACCAGTTGCGCGTAAATGCGGGGGTTGGCGGCCATGCATTCGGCCTGGTCTAAAAAGTTGGCCTCGCCCGTGTAGTTACCCACCAGCCCACCGGCTTCCGTGACCAGCAGCGAGCCGGCCGCCACGTCCCAGGGCTTGAGACCGGTTTCAAAAAAGCCGTCGTTAAAGCCCGCGGCGGTATAGGCCAGGTCGAGTGCGGCGGCGCCCGGTCGGCGCACGCCGGCGCACTGGCTCATGACTTCGCCGAGCATGTTGAGGTAGGGCTTGAGCTTGTCACCCGGGCGAAACGGAAAGCCGGTGCTGATCAAGCAGTCTTTGAGCAGCTCGCGTTTGGCCACGCGTATGCGGCGGTCGTTCATGTAGGCGCCGCGGCCTTTGGTGGCGCAAAAAAGGTCGTTGCGGGTGGGGTCGTAGACGACCGCCTGCTCGACCTTGCCGCGCACGGCCAGGGCAATGCTGACGCAGTAAATCGGAAAACCATGAATGAAGTTGGTGGTGCCGTCCAGCGGGTCAATGATCCAGACAAACTCTGAATCTTTGGCGCCGTGCTCGCTGCCCGATTCCTCCGCCAGAATGCCGTGGCCGGGGTAGGCCGTCAGCAGGGTCTCGATGATCGCGGCTTCTGCAGCTTGGTCGATCTCGGTGACGAAATCGTTGGTTTGCTTGGCCGAGACACGCACCGACTCAACGTCGAGCGCAGCGCGGTTGATGATGGCGCCGGCGGCGCGCGCAGCCTTGACGGCCAAGTTGAGCATGGGGTGGAGATTGGACATGGACGGTAAAAAAGAGCGAAAGGGCTGCCCGGCCGGTGACCGGAGGGCAGGTGACAATAGGCGCATTTTACGGCGCTTCACGCTGCCGGAGCCCGCAGGGGCCGTCAGCATGCCCCGGATGGACCCATGAAAACCCGTTTTATCCTGATCAACACCAGCCATGCCGGCAATGTGGGCGGCACGGCCCGCGCCATGAAAGTGATGGGTTTCTCAGACCTGGTGCTGGTGGCGCCGCGTTGGGCCAATGTGCTCAAGCGCGAAGAAACCATTCAGCGCGCCAGTGGCGCACTGGATGTGCTCAACAACGCTCGAGTGGTTGATACGCTGGATGAGGCGCTGGACGG
>CAMBWM010000224.1 GCA_945871335.1 Polaromonas sp. YR568
CGGCCATCGCGGCCCACCGCCACCGTTTGCTCTCCCTGGGCCAGCGCCACAGTGCCAAAGGCCTGGCCCAGCGCTTGGGCTACTTCTTCATGAATGGTCGAAGGCACCACGCCCCGAATGTCATAGGCCTTGAAAATCGAAGGGGTCACATGCATGGACGGGTTTTCCTAGGGCGCAGCAGGGCTGAAAAATAAAGCTAACTTAGCCAAGGATTGTAGGGCTGACACATAGGGCGTCGTATCATCCTTAGCAAGTTCAAAGTCGGCCATTCAGCCGGGCTTTCAGTCCCACCCCAGCACCCACCAACATGCCACTCAAACGCCCTCTGGTGATCTGCGTCTGCCCCACACCTTTGGGCAAACTGACGCTGGCCGCCGGCCCGCACGGCTTGGCCGGCGCCTGGTTTGAAGACCAACAACACCGCCCGCCTGCGCTGAGCGGTGCCGTCAACACAACCTGGCCCAGCGCGCCGTCGCACCCGGTGCTGCGCGAGGCCGCCCGCCAGATAGACGCCTATTTCGCCGGTGAGCTGAATGTTTTTAATTTGCCCTTGGACTTGAGCGATGGCACAGATTTCCAGCGCGCAGTTTGGCAAGCCCTGCTGGTACTACCCCGCGGCCATACCTGCACTTACGGCGAATTGAGCGCGCGCATCGGCCGGCCTTCGGCCGTGCGTGCAACCGGCGGCGCGATCGGGCGCAACCCGCTCAGTGTCATCGTGCCCTGCCACCGCGTGATCGGCCAAGGCGGCGCGCTCACCGGCTATGCCGGCGGCCTGGCGCGCAAGCGTGCCTTGTTGCAACTCGAAGGCGCACTGCCTACGCTCCCCGTTCAAGCCTGAACCCTCCTGAAGTAAAGATCCGTTTTGACCACTTTCACCACTCACGCCAACAGCAAACCCTGGGCTCTCGATTTCATGCTGCTGGCATCACTCTGGGGCGCTTCGTTTTTGTTCATGCGCATCAGCACGGTGGAGTTTGGGCCGGTGGCCACGGCGGCCGTACGGGTCAGCATTGCGTCTGCATTTTTAATGCCCATCCTGCTTTACAAAGGGCTGGGCAGCCAGCTGCGCCAGCACTGGAAGCGCGTATTTTTTGTCGGCTTGCTGAACTCCGGCATTCCCTTTGCCTGCTACGCTTTTGCGCTACTGTCGATCACCACCGGCCTGTCCTCGCTGCTCAATGCCACGGTGCCGATGTTCGGCGCGCTGGTGGCTTGGGTGTGGCTGCGCGACCGGCCCACGCTGTCGCGCACGCTGGGACTGGTGATTGGATTTGCAGGCGTGGCCATGCTGGCCTGGGACAAGGCCAGCTTCAAACCCGATGCTTCAGGTGTGGCACCGGGTTGGGCGGTGCTGGCCTGTTTGCTGGCCTGTGTTTGTTATGCGCTGGCGGCCAGTTTCACAAGGCGCTACTTGTCTGAACTGCCGCCGCTGGTCACTGCCACCGGCAGCCAAATAGGCGCAGCACTCGGTCTGGCGCTGCCGGCGCTGTGGTTGTGGCCGGCGCAAATGCCGGGCCCAAGCGCCTGGCTGGCGCTGCTGGCGGTCGGTATTTTGTGCACCGGCGTGGCTTATGTGCTGTACTTCAGAATCGTTGGCAAAGCCGGCCCCGTACGCGCTTTGTCGGTGACCTACCTGGTGCCGGTATTTGCTTTACTTTACGGCCTGCTGTTTTTAGGTGAAATCGTCACGCCCTGGATGCTGATTTGCGCCGTGGTCATCATTGTGGGAACAGCGATGTCGACCGGCTTGTTAAAACTCAGGCACCTGCTGCCCGGCCCTTGAAACTGTCTCCCCATTCACTTTAGCCAGTGACCCGGGCTCGGGTTTTCGATAGCATTGATCTTCCCCTATCCTGTCAAAATTAAGTCTTTGAGCTTGGCTTCATGTTGTTGCCAAGAGTACTTAAAAACAACTGCATTGAAACGGTCATCACCATGAAAATCAGCATCCTTGCGGCCTTGGTCTGCGCACTGGTCAGCCCGCTGGCAGGCGCACAAAACTACCCTTCCAAACCGATACGCTGGATCGTGCCCAGCACCCCTGGCGACGGCGGTGATGCCATGGGCCGCATGATCGCGGACCGCCTTTCACGGGAGATCGGGCAAACCGTTTTGATCGATAACAAGCCTGGCGCCGGTGGCGTTTTGGGTTCGGAATTTCCCGCTAAGTCTGCCCCTGACGGCTACACCATGATCGTCGGCAATGCCGGCTCGCACGGCGTCAATGCCGGCATTTACACCAAGCTCAACTACGACATCGTTAAAGACTTCATACCCGTTGCCTTGATTTGCACCACGCCCAACGTGTTGGTTGTCAACCCGTCGGTGAAAGTCAAAACAATGGCCGAGTTTCTGGCCTACGCCAAAGCCAACCCCGGCAAACTGAACTACGCCTCCGGTGGCGTTGGCAGCTCTGCCCACATGTCCGCTGAACTCTTCAAGAGCATGGCCGGCATTGACATGGCCCACATACCCTACAAAGGCGCGGCCCCCGCAGTCAACGCATTGATGGCCGACGAATCTCAAGTCATGGTGGGCAACCTGCCGCCCTGGTCAGCGCTGATCAAATCGGGCAAAGTGCAAGCTCTGGCAGTCACCACGCCCAAACGCCATCACAGCCTGCCCGACGTGCCGGCCATGGCTGAAACATTCCCCGGCTTTGACACCCAGGCCTGGTTTGGCATCCTGGCGCCTGCTGGCACCCCCAAGGCAGTGGTCACACGCATCAATACCCTGGTTAACCAGGCCCTGGAGCATCCGGATGTGAAGGCCAGGCTGGCCACGTTGTCCTGCGACCCGGCCCCAAGCACGCCCGAGGCCTTCGCGACCCGTGTAACGGCTGACGTAGCGCGCTGGAAAAAAATCGCTTCCGAGCGCAATATCCGCGCCGACTGAACACCGGCTCAGCGGTTCAGCTGGGTCTCTATGCCGGGCGGTACCGGCTGGTAAGGATGGGCTTGCAGGAGTTGCTTGTCCAGGCCCAGGCTTTGTCCATACGCCCTCTCCAGTGACAGGCCGCCGCCATGGGTGGACAAAGGCGCGCCTTCAAGCAACTGCTCGTACAGCGGACTCTCTTCAAACTGCAACTCCAGCATGGCGCACTCGGGCGCCAGCGCAGCAATTTGCAAACTGTGCCAAGTGCAAACCGGGCCCGAAGGGTTGTGCGGTGAAAAAAGCACGCCATGTTCAGCAGCCCGATGGGCAATTTTCAACATCTCCAGCGGCCCGCCGCAGTACTTGATGTCGGGCATGACCACGTCGTAGAGCGCCTCGTCAAATAGCGTCTGGAAAGACGCCAGGCCTACCTGCGTTTCGGCTGCAGCCAAGAGCACGCCTTGCTCGCGCGTAGCCGCGCGCAGCCGGCGCATAGCCGGCCAGTGGGCATGCGTTTCGGCTATGGGGCATTCAAACCAGTGCAAGGCCGCCGGGGCCAATGCATGCAAGGCCAGTAAAGCACGCGTCTCGTCAAAGCGCCAATGGCAGTCCACCATCAACATCGCATCAGGGCCCAGCGCCTGACGCAAGGCCAACATGCATTCAACGCCGTGCTCAATCAAGGCCTGCCCCTGAGCCGTGGAGCACAGCGCCGGCGTGAGCCCATCAAATGGCGCGGCCTTGAAACGGCTGAAACCCTGAGCCCGCGCGCGCAAGGCCGTCTCTACAAAACCTTGCGGCGTACGCAGCCGGGTGGCGCGGTTGATGTTGGCGTACAGCGGAACGCGCTGGCGCAGCACCGTAGCGGTCAACTCCGGGGCCGCTGGCGCGCCGGGCACACTGCCATCGAGCAGACAAGCCAAGGCCTGTTGCACAGCACTGATGACCGAGTTGAAAACCAACCCGCCGGGCGACTGTGGCGACACCCGCAGCCCGGCCTGCGCATCGGTCAGTGGCCGGCCTTCCCACTCCAGCGCCAGCGCGCGGCTGGCCGCCACCAGCATAGGCTCCCAGCCGATCAGCGAGGCTTCGCCCCAGCCCGTGCGGCCGTCGGCAGCCGTGACGGCGATGAAGACCCAGTTGGTCTTGGCAGAGACGTTAAAAACGTGTGTTTCGATGCGTGAAATGGTGCTCATGGCGGCAGTTTAGCGGCCGATCCTGGCACAAGGGCTAACCCTGATACGTCATCTATTTGTCATACGCCC
>CAMBWM010000225.1 GCA_945871335.1 Polaromonas sp. YR568
GGCTGCCTGCGCGAAACGCTGGACGGCAGCGCACCGCGCGCCATGGCCGTGCTCGACCCCGTCAAACTGGTCCTGACCAACTGGGACGAAGTGATGGGCGCTGGCGTGCTAGACGACTGCAGCGCGCCCGTTCACCCGCACCAGCCCGAGCTGGGCAAACGTAACTTCAAGATCGGCCGCGAGGTCTGGATCGAGCGCGGCGACTACGAAGCAACGCCCCCTAAAGGTTTTTTCAGGCTGTTCCCCGGCAACAAAGTACGCCTTAAATACGGTCATGTCATCGAATGCACAGGCGCCACCACCAACGCCGCCGGCGTAGTGACTGAAGTGCAGGCCCAATTAATCCCCGACACCAAAAGCGGTACCCCAGGCAGCGACTCGGTGAAGGTCAAGGGCGTCATCACCTGGGTCGGTGCGCAAGACGCGGTGCCCGCAGAAGTGCGTTTGTATGACCGTCTTTTCAGCCAAGCCCACCCTGGCACCGGCGACACCGACTTCTTGACGCAACTTAACCCCGACAGCTTCAAGAACATCACCGCCTACATCGAGCCCTCACTGGCCGTCGGCGGCGCCATCCAAGCACAAGCCGGCCATCAGTTTCAGTTCGAGCGCCACGGCTACTTCGTGGCCGACCGCATCGACCACACCACCGCCAAACCGGTGTTCAACCTGGCAGTGGGTTTGAAGGATTCCTGGGGTAAATGATGCACAGCGTCCGCTTCAAAATGCCCGTGGTGCTGACCGAGCACGCCAAGTTACGGATGGCTGAGCGGCAAATTGACGCGGTGCTGGTGTTGGAAATCATTGATACTGGAACACTTAAAGACGCTGGGAACTCGCACTACTGGCTTTACAAAAATATCAGCGAACGTGCCGACAACTTGCTATGCGTCGCTGCAGTGATTGAAAATGCAGTTGTGATCAAGACCATCATGCATCACTGGGAGCCACAGCCATGAAAAGCATTTATTTCGAAAGCGACGATATCCTGCAAATCCGGGTTTCTGATAAGCCCATCGTTCGCGAAGTGTCGCAAGACTGGAATACCAATATCAGCTACGCTGAGGATGGTTCCATTGTGGAGATCGTGCTGCTGGACGCCAAGAAAGAAGGTCTGTTGCCGCTGGAATTCAGGAAAGCGGCTTGAAAGATTTAAGAGGCCAATGAGCATGCAGACCATCACCATCACCGACGCGTACCTGGCGCACGCTTACTTCACCGTGCTGGTGGAAGTGGCCAAATAATAGAAGATGATTCCTTGCGGACAGTTGGTGGGCGAGACCAAGCGTCTGTCCCCAGACGACCCGGTCTTCAAAAGCGGCAAGAGAATTTCAGCCGGTCGCAGGCTGAACGTAGTGCGTATCTTGAGCAAAGGGGTCTAACCCCATTTTTTCAGTCAACTGCCAAATCGATCAAGCTGCAAAAAATTGCCAATATGAAGAATTGAGATGCCTAGGCGAACGCAGCGCAAAAGAGCAAGGAGCCAAAATTGGAGATGTCCCCCTTGATCGCCGTTCATATGAGCGCAGCCTTGGCCGCTACAGCCATCGGCCCCGTCGCACTCTGGGCCCGTGAAGGCAGTGACCAGCGTATCCGCCTGCACCGCGCAGCCGGCTACGCCTGGGTCACGCTCATGCTGGTCACTTCCGTTACAGCTTTTTTCATACGCGACTTTAAACTGCCCAATCTGAATGGCTTCACGCCGATTCACTTGCTCATACCAGTCACCCTGGGCGGACTTTTCTTTGGCCTGCGCGCCATGCTGGCAGGCAACTTCAAAGCCCACCGCTGGGGTATGTGGACTGTCTACATCAGTGCGTGCCTGATTGCCGGGGCCTTCACGCTGCTGCCGGGGCGTTATTTAGGCCGACTGATCTGGGGCACTTGGTTCGGATGGTTGTGAGGCTGACTCAATAAGCAACGCCCTTTCAACCGGAATCCCATGAGCGCTCTGCCCTTCTGCCCTCAATGCCATGGCAGTGAAAAAAAAACTTTGATCGAAGGTATTGGCGCAGTGCGATCCCAAAGCAAGTTCGTCCAAAAGGCCTGAACACAGCGTGCTGAAGATTTCTAAATTGTCTTTGGCCTACCCGGGCTGCGTGGTGGTGCATGACTTTTCGGCGCAGCCGGCCAACGGCCTGGTGCTGGTGCGGGGCGGCGGTGGCCGTGGCAAGACCAGCCTGATGTGCTTGCTGGCGGGCGAGTTGACAGCGGATGCCGGACAGTTACAACTGGGTGGCGTGTGGCTGCACGAGCAGCCCGAGGCTTACCGGCAACAACTGTTCTGGGCAGACACGCGCTCTGCTTCGCATGACGCGTTGATATGCCGCGACTACCTGAGTCAGGTGCAGCGCCACTATCTGGCATTTGATGAATCTAAACTGAACCGGGCCATCGAAGGCCTGTCGCTGGCGCCGCACCTGGACAAGAACATTTTCATGCTGTCCACCGGCTCCAAACGCAAGCTGTATCTGGCTGCGGCTTATGCCAGCGGGGCGGCGCTAACGCTGCTCGACACGCCCTTTGCAGCGCTTGACAAGGTGTCGATCCGCTTTGCCTTGACGCTGCTGGCAGAGGCCGCACAAGACCGCGACAGACTATGGGTGCTGGCCGACTATGCGCAGCCCGAAGGCATGACACTGCCCCCACTGATCGACCTCGGCGACTAGACGATAGAGCGGTCCAGCTGCGAGAGCCGCTTGCCTTCCACCGGGTTGGCGGTGAGCCAATTGGCCGGGTAGGCGCGCATGAACTCTTTGGCTTTTTCGTGGCGGGCGTTGAGCCAGGCGTCGTAAGTGCCTTCGCCCAGAATCGCCGGCATACGTTTTTCGTTGCCACCTTGCTGGTAGCGGTGCAGCAGCGCGTGGCTGTTGGCGTTGACCGTCAGCAGCGTGAAGCTGATGATCTCCTGACCATCCTTGGCCCAGTGCTCCCACAAACCGGCCACGCCCATGGGCTTGCCGTCCACGCGGCTGATGCGTGTGGGCACGGCCTTGCCGCTGCGCCAGTCATCCTCAAAAAACGCCATCATCGGCACAATGCAGCGCTGGCCCTTGAGCCAGCTGTCGCGAAAGCTGGTGGTGGTGGTGACGGTTTCAGAGCGGGCATTGACCAGCTTGGTCGAACGCAGCTTAGCGTCTGATGCCGACTTGACCCAGGGCGGCACCAGACCAAACTGACCCAGCTGCAACTGGCGCACGCCCTTGACCGCAGCGCCCGTGGGCACAGCAGGCAAACCGGGGTCTGCAAGCAGATCAGGTTCAGGTACAACAAGCTCAGCAGCCGGGGCCAGCCTTATGAAAACAGCCGGCTTGCGCGGCCAGATGTGCCGCTCCAGGCTTTCCAGCGGGGCAGGAATGCCAAAGGCTTCGGGGTACAGGGTGCCTGAAGGCACGCTTTCGTAATGAACACTCATGCAGCCGATGCTAGCGCACAAGCGTCGCGCGGCCATCGCTCCAGCCCTGTCAGTGCTCGCTGCCCCAGCAAAGGCCGTGGCTCAAGCCGTCCATGCCGCTCAAGAATGGAGCCGGTGCTATGCTCCCTCGCCATGATCGCCGCCCCCCCTGCCCGCCTGATCTGCTTGAACAAGCCCTATGGCGTGCTCAGTCAATTCACGCCCGAGGGTCGCTGGCGCGGTCTGAAAGACATCATCGAGATGCCCGGCGTTTATGTGGCCGGCCGGCTGGACGCCGACAGCGAAGGCCTGCTGCTGCTAACCAATAACGGCGCCTTGCAGGCGCGCATTGCCGACCCCCGCTACAAAATGGAAAAAATCTACTGGGTGCAAGTCGAAGGCGAGCCCGATGCGCATGCGCTGGACGCGCTACGCCTGGGCGTCGCGCTGAACGACGGCCTAACCAGCCCGGCACAGGCCCGTTTGATCGATGAGCCGCCTGGGCTGTGGCCGCGCACGCCGCCAATTCGGGTGCGCCAATCCAAGCCAACAGCGTGGCTTGAATTAAGCATCAAAGAGGGGCGCAACCGGCAGGTAAGGCGCATGACCGCAGCCGTAGGCCTGCCCACGCTGCGCCTGATCCGCGCGGCCATTGGCCCCTACTCTCTGGAGACGCTGGCGCCGGGGGAGTGGCGCGAAGCCAGTGCTGCCGACTGCCAGGCGACTTTGCAGCA
>CAMBWM010000226.1 GCA_945871335.1 Polaromonas sp. YR568
ACGCCTTCTTCGCCGTAGGCGTGCATGTCGCCAAACAGGCTTTTCTTCCAGCCGCCAAAGCCGTGCCAGGCCATGGGCACCGGGATCGGCACGTTGATGCCGACCATGCCGACCTGGATGCGGCGGGCGAATTCGCGCGCCACGTTGCCATCGCGGGTGAAGCAGCTCACGCCGTTGCCAAACTCATGCGCGTTGATCAGGTTCACCGCTTCGGCAAAGTCTTTGACGCGCACGCAGCCGAGCACCGGGCCGAAGATTTCTTCTTTGTAAATGCGCATGTCGGGCGTGACGTAGTCAAACAAGGTGCCGCCCATCCAGAAGCCCTGCTCGCAACCGGCACCGGCTTTGGCGCCGGTGAACTGGCGGCCATCCACCAGCAGCTTCGCGCCTTCTTTGACGCCTTGGTCTATGTAGCCGGTGATGCGCTGGTGCGCTGCAGCGGTGACGATGGGGCCCATTTCGGCGTCCAGATGTACCCCGTTTTTGATGATGAGTTTTTCAGCGCGCGCTTTGAGCATGGGCAAGAGGCGCTCAGCCACGTCGCCCACCAGCACGGCAACTGAGATCGCCATGCAGCGCTCGCCAGCCGAGCCGTAGCCGGCACCGATCAGCGCATCGACCGCTTGCTCGAGGTCGGCGTCGGGCATCACGACCATATGGTTTTTGGCGCCGCCCAGCGCTTGCACGCGCTTGCCGTGATGGGCACCGGTCTCATAGATGTAGTTGGCAATCGGCGTCGAGCCGACGAAGGAAATTGCGTGCACGTCCGGGTGCACCAGCAGCGCATCAACCGCCTCCTTGTCACCCTGAATGACGTTGAACACGCCGTCCGGCAAGCCGGCTTTTTTCAGCAGATCGGCCATGAACAGGCTGGCGCTCGGGTCGATCGGGCTGGGCTTCAAGATGAAGCAGTTGCCCGCGGCAATCGCCACCGGAAACATCCACATGGGCACCATCACCGGAAAGTTAAAAGGCGTGATGCCGGCCACCACGCCCAGCGGCTGGCGCAGCGTCCAGTTGTCTATGCCGGTGCTCACCTGGTCGGTGAAGTCGCCCTTGAGCAGCTGAGGAATACCGCAAGCGAACTCGACGATGTCGATGCCGCGCGAGACCTCGCCTTGCGCATCGGTAAACACCTTGCCGTGCTCGGCAGTGATCAGGTGCGCCAGCTGGTCTTTGTGCAGATTCAGCAGCTCCAGAAACTTGAACATGACGCGGGCGCGGCGGATCGGCGGCGTGTCTGCCCAAGCCGGGAAGGCCGCTTTGGCCGCAGCCACGGCGCTGTGCACGTCAGCGGCGTTGGCCAGCGCAACCTGGCCGGTGACTGCGCCGGTGGCGGGGTTGAAGACGGCTTGCTGGCGGGCAGAGCCGCCGGCGACCCCGTGGCCGTTGACGTAATGGGCGATGGTGGCGGGGCTGGTGCTCATGGCGGGTCCTTGGTATCGGTGTTGGTGTGAGGGCTAGGTTGACACCAAGTCTAGGCGCGGACGGCGGTTTTGATAATGCCCTGATCGGTGATTACATTGTTCATTTAAATGAACAATGGCGCCGTTTCTGCTAATCTGGCGCCCATGGCTTCTGACCAACTCGCCCCGCTGCTAGCCGACCTGCACCTGCTGACTGTGCTGGCCGCCACGCGCAGCTTTACAGAGACAGCGCGGCGCTTGGGCGTGTCTAAGGCGTCGGCCAGCATGCGCATCAGCGAGCTTGAACGTGCAGCCGGCGTGCTGCTGGTGCGCCGCACCACGCGCTCGGTCGGCCTGACCGAGGCCGGCCAGCAGCTCGTCAACGACATGCTGCCGGCCTTTGGCCGCATCAGTGAGAGCTATACCGCCGTTAAAGATCTGGTGGGCACGCCGCGCGGCTTGGTGCGCGTGACGGCGCCGGTGGCGCTGGGACGTCAGCACCTGGCGCCCTGCGTGGCGGCCTTCCTCAAAAGCTACCCGGACATTCACATTGAGCTGGAGTTGACTGATCGCTTCGTCAATCTGGCCAACGAAGGCTTTGACCTCGCGGTTCGCCACACCAACACGCCACCCGAAACCCATGTGGCCTGGGTGCTGTGCGAAACCCGTTCGGTGCTGCTGGCCAGCCCGGCGTATCTGGCTGCGCGCGGCGTGCCGGCGTACCCTTCCGAGCTGGCCGCGCACGACTGCCTGCTGTACCTGGGCGGGGCCAGTGCGGCCAGCGGCAGCTGGACCTTTGCGCGCAATGCCCCCGCCAAGGTGCGCGGCCGCAAGGCGCCTAACGATGCACAAGAGCGCGTGGGCGTGAGCGTGCGTGGCTCGCTCAAGGCGAACAACTCCGAGGTGTTGCGCGAAGCGCTGCTGGCCGGCCTGGGCATTGGCCTGCTGCCCGACTTCAGCGTGCCGCCGCCAGGCGCCGACGGCCAGCCCGCGCTGGTGCAGGTGCTGCCCGACTGGCAGGCGCAGGGATTTTTTGGCGAACGCATTTATGCGCTGCGCCCCTGGTCAGCCCAGGTGCCCATGGCGGTGCAGTGTCTGGTCGAGTTTTTGCGCGCGCACTTTGCGCCGGGTTTTGCGCCCGGTTTTGCCAAGGGATAATTTGCGCATGAACACACGATGGAAACCCAGCGCCACGGTCGCCGCCGTCATTGCCCGGCAAGTGGCCGGCGTCACCGAGTTTTTGCTGGTCGAGGAACACACGCCCGAAGGCCTGCGCCTGAACAACCCGGCCGGCCACCTGGACCCGGGCGAGAGCCCGGTTGAAGCCTGCGCGCGCGAGACGCTGGAAGAAACCGCTTTTCACTTTCGCCCCACGGCACTGGTCGGTGTCTATCTGTCGCGCTTTCAGCGGGAGTTGGCGGATGGTCGCGACGACATCACCTATTTGCGTTTTGCGTTTTGCGGCGAGCTCGGTGACTTTGTGGCCGGCCAGGCGCTGGACGACGGCATTGTGCGCACCCTGTGGCTGAGCGCAGACGCCATCCGCGCCTGCCCCGAATGGCACCGCAGCCCGCTACTGATCCGGTGTATGGACGACTACCTGGCCGGCGCGCGACATCCGCTGTCCGTCATCACCACTGACGCCAGTGTTTACGGCTAGCAGTGAACCTACGGACTGGCACCGCTAAGATCAAAGTCGAATCAACCCGCCGAGGACAGATGTGAATTTGCAAGATTGGTTAGGCCGCAGCGAGACGGTCCATGACACGGCCACCGCTACTCCTTTTGCCGCGCTGACGGCCACGCTGGACTGGCCGCCGGGTGCGCTGGCCGAACGGCCGGCCGACGGCACGCCGCTGCCGCCGCTGTGGCACTGGCTGTATTTTTTGCCGATTTACCCTCAGTCCGAAATTGGCGCCGACGGCCACGCCAAGCGCGGTGGTTTTTTGCCGCCGGTGCCGCTGCCACGCCGCATGTGGGCTGGCAGCGACTTTGCCTTTCATGAACCGCTGCGGGTGGGTGATGCGCTGTCGCGCACATCTACCATCGTCGATGTGAAGGAAAAGACCGGCCGCACCGGCAACCTGCTGTTTGTGAAGGTGCGCCATGAAGTGCGCCGTCAGGGCGCCCAGGCCGTGGCACTGACCGAGCATCACAACATCGTCTACCGCGGCGCTCCTGCGCCGGACGATGTGGCGCCGCCGCCCGTGGCCGCGCCGGCGCAAGCGGCCTGGACGCGGCGCATCGTGCCCGACGACGTGCTGCTGTTTCGTTATTCGGCGCTGACCTTCAACGGCCACCGCATTCATTACGACCGCAAGTACGTCACCGAAGTCGAAGGCTACCCCGGCCTGATCGTTCACGGCCCGCTGATCGCCACGCTGCTGATGGACTTGCTGCGCCACCAGATGCCGGGCGCGCTGGTGCTGCGCTTTGAGTTCAAGGCAGTGCGCCCGACCTTTGACATCCATCCTTTTTCTGTTCACGGTGAGCCCTCTGCCGACGGCAAGAGCGTGCGCCTGTGGGCGCAGGACCACGAAGGCTGGCTGACCATGGACGCAGTCGCCACCCTGGCTTGAGCGCCGCCATTAACCGGAAAAAGAAAGCACACATGCAACCCCTCAAGGGCATCACCGTTGTTACTTTGGAGCACGCGATTGCGGCGCCCTTTGCCACGCGCCAGCTCGCCGA
>CAMBWM010000227.1 GCA_945871335.1 Polaromonas sp. YR568
CGCCGCATCGCCGACTTTGCCGCCATGCACCAGGTGCGCACCGGCTGCCACGGCGCCACCGACCTGTCCCCCGTCTGCATGGGCGCCGCCCTGCACTTTGACACCTGGGTGCCCAACTTCGGCATACAAGAACTCATGCCCCACAGCGAAGAAACCAACGCCGTCTTCCCCCACGCCTACACTTTTAAGCAAGGCCTCATGCACTGCGGCGAAACCCCGGGCCATGGCGTAGAGATAGACGAAAAACTGGCCGCCAAATATCCTTACAAACGTGCCTATTTGCCGGTCAACCGACTGGCGGTGGACGGCACGCTGTGTAACTGGTAATTTTTTTCGCGTCATCCCCGCGAACGCGGGGATCCATCTTCTTGACGGCAATCAGCTCAGGACTATGGCCAGGCTGGCTTGCAGATGCTCTGTGGGTGCGCGTTTGAAGCCGGAGCGTGAGAAGCGCTGCAGGCGACCCAGCATGAAGGCCGTGATGACTGAGGCGCGCACTTGAGCGTCCAGTGTGGGGGTGTCGGCGTTAGCTGCGCTGGCTTCGCGCAGGATTTGTTTGAGGCTTGCTTCTAACTTGTCAAAGAACTGGTTCATGCGCTCTTGCAGACGTTCATTTTCAAAGACCAAGGCATCGCCTGCCATCACGCGCGTCATGCCCGGGTTTTTCTCGGCGAACTGGAGCACCAGTGTGACTATTTTTTGCAGGCGCACAACATGCACTGTTTCGCGCTCGATGATCTGGTTAACCAGCGTGAAGACCGACTGCTCGATGAACTCGATCAGACCTTCAAACATTTGCGCTTTGCTGGCGAAATGGCGGTACAGGGCCGCCTCGCTCACGTCAAGACGCGCAGCCAATGCAGAGGTAGTCACGCGTTCCGCACCGGGTTGCTCGAGCATGCCGGCCAATGCCTGCAAAATTTGAATGCGTCGCTCGCCGGGCTTGGGTCGCTTGCGGGGTGCCGCGTCTGGCAATGCCGATTCAGTCATAGGGCTCCTTGCGCTGAAGACGAAAAGAAAATCTGATGACTCACTCAATGCGAGCGGATCATAGTGCCGTAGGCCTGATCGGTCAGGATCTCCAGCAGCATGGCGTGCGGCACTCGGCCGTCAATGATGTGCACGGCGTTGACCCCGCTCTTGGCCGCGTCCAGCGCGCCTTCGATCTTGGGCAGCATGCCACCGGAGATGGTGCCGTCGGCAAACAGCTCGTCAATCTCCCGCGCCGATAAATTGGTGAGCAGCTTGCCGGCCTTGTCAAGCACGCCCGGCGTATTGGTCAATAACACCAGCTTTTCGGCCTTGAGAACGGTGGCCAGTTTGCCAGCCACCACGTCGGCATTGATGTTGTAACTTTCGTTGTTTTCGCCAAAGCCGATCGGGCTGATGACGGGGATGAACTGATCGTCCTGCAGCGCCTTGACGACGCTGGGGTCGATGGACAGGATGTCACCCACGAGGCCAATATCGTGCTCTTTGCTCGGGTCATCGCGGTCACTCATTTTGAGTTTTTGCGCGCGAATCATGCCGCCGTCGCGGCCCGTCAGGCCCACGGCTTTGCCACCGGCCTGGTTGATCAGGCCGACGATGTCCTGCTGCACCTGGCCGGCGAGCACCCACTCGACCACCTCCATGGTTTCTTCATCGGTCACGCGCATGCCCTGAATGAACTCGCCCTTTTTACCCAGGCGGTTGAGCGCCGTTTCAATCTGCGGCCCACCGCCGTGCACCACCACCGGGTTCATGCCCACCAACTTGAGCAACACCACGTCTTCGGCAAAGTCTGCTTGAAGCGCTGGGTCGGTCATGGCGTTGCCGCCGTACTTGATGACCAGCGTCTTGCCGTGGAACTTGCGAATGTAAGGCAGCGCCTGCGCAAGGATTTCGGCCTTGTCACGCGGACCAACGTGGGAGAGATCGGGTTCGTTCATGGGCGGGCAGTGGTTTGTTACGTGCAGCCGCAATTGTGCCGCACGCGCCGGGCGCGGGGCTTTGGGTGAGAGAAGCCGGGGCGGGAATGGGTTACTGCATGCGCAGGAAGGACGGAGCGCATGAAGTTGCGCAAAGGTACAGATGTGACGGCATACATCCGTCATGCTCGCGAATGCGGGGATCCATCCCCGCATTCTTCGCAGGTATTACGCTGCCTTGATAGCGAAGTATTCTTTGGTTTTACCCGAAGCCATCAAGCTGGCCAGCCAACGAGGTGCCAGGCCGCGGCCGCTCCAGGTTTCGCCGTTCGGGCCGCGGTATTTAGCCGCCACCACCTTACCGGTTTTGCGGACGGCTGTTTTGCGCTTAGCACCTGCAGCTTTAGAAGTTTTGGCGGCGGCCTTACCCTTGGTGGCTCGGCGCTTGCCGGGCTGCAAGTCTTTGGTAGTGATACCAAATGCGTGCATTTTGGCGAGTATGTCCTGCACGGTTTTATCAAACTCGCGGGACTTGATGTCGCCAGCTTGTTTTTGCAGTTTTTCAATTTGATTTTGAATATCAATTAGATTGCTCATATAAACACCTTCGAAATTAATTAATTAGCGGCAATTACTATAACTCTTTTTTCCTTAAGTTTAAAGATGTGTAATCTCAGCCATGCAATAATTACGGGAAATTCTTTATCTTTGTAAATGCCGGGCTTTTTTACTGCTGCGACCTTTCTTTTCTGGCTGCCCCTGACACTTTTGCTGGCTGCCAGCACGCTCAACACCAAAGCGCCCGGTTTTGCTTGGTTGCTGTTCATGTTGGCCGGGCTTTGGGCCTGGTGGCAATACCGGCGCGCGCCTGATGCCCCCGAGACGGCGCTCGATGCCGCTAATTTGCCCAAAACCCTGTACTTCAGTCTTGTCTGGCTGTCGCCTGTTTGCTGGCTTTGTGGCTGGTGCTTACAAAAGGTTCTGACGCCGCACCGACCAATCGCATACCCTGGGCTGCTGCGCTGACTTTGAGCACTTGCACGTTACTGACTTTGGCCACGATGACCACAGATTCACGGCTGCGCTATATCTGGCTGGCCGCTAGTATGGCCGGCCTGCTGGCAGTGCTGGCCAACGAGGTGCGCGGCGCTTTTGGACTGGCTCTGGTCTGGCCGGCCTTGGCGCTTTATATGTTTAAAGTGAAATCGACGGCCACTTTGCCGCATGATCGTTTGAAAACAGGCATGAAGCTCACAGCGGCCCTGCTGCTAGTGGCAGTCTTGATACCTAGCCCCTTCGTGCAAAAACCGCTGGAGCTTATGCAAATAGCGTTGCCTGAATGGCAGGCATCGCAAATATCCAGTGCCCTGGGGGCTAACACTTCGGTGGGTGCGCGCCTTTACATTTGGCAGCGCAGCCTGGGCGCTTTTACGCAATCGCCCTTGATAGGTTATGGCCGTGAAGGGCGCTTGATGCAGATGCGTCAATGGGGGAAAGAAGCCAGTTCGCCGGTTGTCAAAAGCCTGGGGCACCTGCGCAACGAGTATCTGCAAACCCTGCTTGACCATGGCCTGTGGGGTCTGGCGAGTTTGCTCAGTTACAGCCTAGGCTTGGTGTTCATGGTGCGCAAGCTCAGAGCCATCGGCGACATACAAGATAAGTCGCTGGCAGCGGGTTTGGCCTCAGTGCTGTTTTTGCACATGAGCGCTGAGTTGACCAATGTGAATTTTGCCCATAACTACTACCCCACCATTTTGTCGCTGGCAGTCACCTTGCTGGTGTGCGCTGGGGCGGGCTTAGCCCGTAATCGAAGCCAGACTGACACCCGCGCGGTCTTTGGCGGATAACTCGGGCTGCAAACCCTTCAGCGGCCAGTCGATGGCCAGCGCAGGGTCGTCCCAGGCGATGCAGCGCTCAAACTCGGGGGCGTAGTAGTCGGTGGTTTTGTATAAAAAGTCAGCGCTTTCACTCAGCACCAGAAAACCATGCGCCAAGCCGGCCGGCACCCACAGCTGCTGGTGCTTGTCATCATTCAGTTCAACGCCGACCCACTTGCCGTAGGTTGGCGAGCCCTGCCGTATGTCGACAACTACATCAAACACCGCGCCGCGTACCACACGCACCAGTTTGCCCTGAGGCTGCTGCACCTGAAAATGCAGGCCCCGCAATACGCCAC
>CAMBWM010000228.1 GCA_945871335.1 Polaromonas sp. YR568
GCTTCGTAGCGGGCCACGTTCAGGCCGGCCAGCTTGTCTGAAAGCGACATCAGCTCGGCGATCTGCTGGGGTGATTTTTTCTTGAGCACCCCGATCAGTTCAGCCGACTGCGCCGGGAACCCGGGCAAGGTGTGCGGCAGCGCCCCGGCGGGGGTTTCGTAATCTAGAGATTTGGCGGGTGAAATTAAAAACAACATCTGTGGCATCCTTTGGCTTTGCAATTATCCGGCAGCAACGCCCCGGCGCGGCGCCATCACCTCTATTCACCTGGAACAGCAATTGAGCGCTTTATTCACACCCTTTACTTTTGAGGCCCCCCGGGGCGCACTGACCCTGGCCAACCGCATCGTGGTGGCACCCATGTGCCAATACGCCAGCACCCAAGGCCTGGCCAATGACTGGCACCTGATGCACTGGGGCCAGTTGCTCAACAGCGGCGCGGCCATGGTCACGCTGGAGGCCACCGCAGTCTCACCGGAAGGCCGCATCAGCCCGAGCTGCCTGGGCCTGTGGGACGATGCCACGGCGCAGGCGCTGGGCGAAAATCTGGCGCGCGCGCGCCGGCTGGCACCGCCTGTGCCGGTGTGTATTCAACTCAACCACGCCGGGCGAAAAGCTTCTAGCGCCGTGCCCTGGGAAGGCGGCACCCTGCTTTCCCCGGCCGATGGCGGTTGGCTCACGGCCGGCCCCAGCGCGCTGCCGCATGCACCCCACGAACCTGCACCGCATGCCCTGTCGGTGGAAGATATTGCCCGCATCACAGCTGAATTTGTAGCGGCCGCCCAAAGAGCTGATGCGCTGGGCATTGACGCCATAGAGCTGCATTGCGCGCACGGTTACCTGATGCACCAGTTCCTCTCACCGATCAGCAACCAGCGGCAAGACAATTACGGCGGCTCTTTTGACAACCGCATTCGCATGCCCCTGCAAGTATTCAACGCCGTGCGCCAGGCTTTTACTGGCACCTTGGGTATGCGCATTTCAGGCACCGACTGGGTTGATGGCGGCTGGACCATTGAAGAGACGGCCGAGCTGGCGCTGCGCCTGAAGACGGCGGGTGCGCAGTTTGTCCACATTTCTTCAGGCGGCGTCTCGCACCTGCAAAAAATCACGCTGGTGCCCGAATACCAGGTGCCCTTGGCCAAGCGGGTGCGTGATCACTCGGGCCTGACCACCTTTGCGGTGGGCCTGATCACCGAGCCGCAGCAGGCTGAGGCCGTGCTGGCGCGCGGCGACGCTGATTTGGTGGCACTGGCCCGGGCTTTCTTGTACAAACCCCGTTGGGGCTGGGAAGCAGCGGCTGCGTTAGATGGCCAGGTGACGGCCAAAGAACAGTACTGGCGCTGCATGCCGCGCGAAGCGCAACATATCTTTGCCAAGGTGCGCATAGGCGCCCGTTAAAAAAAGCCGAAGCGGCCAGCAAGAAAAACGCACTCAGCAGCCGCTACACAGCCTGACACTGGGCTGGGGCCGCGACAGCTTCAGCGCAGGTCGCTGGCCAGCGAGGCCAGGGCCTCGGGCAGCACGCTCACATGCGCCGGGTAGTTGGTGTGGTCGCAGCCCACCTTCACACTGGCGCCAGCCTTGACAGCGGCGCACATGGCGGGCGTGAGCTCGAAGCGCACAAAGTGAACGGCTGAGGTTTTCTCGTCGTTCTCACGGTCCATGTCTTCGTCTGCAATTGCGTAGACGCGGGCATGGCCCTCGACTTCCACAAAAGTGCGGTCTTCCACGCCGATCAGACGGGCCAGCTCGCGCTTGCGCTCGTTGACGTCGGGGTACTCGATCAGCATGGTGGCTTTCCAGTTGCTGCCGTCAGGCATCAGGGGCGCATAAGCCTCAATCTCTTGCTCGATGCCTTCTTCTTCAAAGATTTTTTCAATGCGCAGCATCTCCTGGATCTGGTAGCGGATGCTGGTCTCGCTTTCAAACTGCAGGTTGATGTGCTCGCCCAAGTGCACGCTGCGCAGCTGGCGGTGCGCCATCACGTCTTTCTTGTGCTCTTTGCGAAATTTGCTGTAGGCCTCGAGCGTCATGAGGCTGTCGCGTGTGATTTTTCCGGTGACTTGCATGGTGATTTCCTTCAATGAAATTAAGACGCTGATTACTTCAGGCCATAGGCCGTACGGATCAGCGTGAGTGGGTGTTTTTGAGACGGCGCGCCCAGCTTGTTGACTTCAAAGCCCTGGGCAATGTGGTGGCCGCCCAGCGGGCAGTCCGAGCTGATGACGTCGGGCAGGCCGCCGTCCTTGTGGTTGGCCATGGCCTTGAACAGCGGCTTGCCGATCTTCATGGCCTGCTGGTGGTAAGGCAGCTTCACACCAAAGGTGCCTGCATGGCCCGAGCAACGCTCGTGCGTGTGCACGCTGGTGCCGGGCACCATCTTGAGCATTTCCTCAGTCTTCTTCCCGATGTTCTGCACCCGGCCGTGGCAGGGAATTTGGTAGCTGATCTTGCCCAGCGGCACCGTGAATTCCATCTTCAAAAAGCCATCCCGCTTGCGGGCCATGAGGTATTCAAACGGGTCCCACATGTGCGCTTTGACAAGCTGCACGTCCGCGTCATTCGGGTACATGAGCGGGATCTCTTGCTTGAACATCAGGGTGCAGCTGGGCACGGCGCTGAGGATGGCGTAGCCTTCTTTGGCGTAGCGGGCCAGCACCGGAATGTTGGCCTCTTTACTTTTGTTGACCGACTCCAAGTCACCCAGCTCGAGCTTGGGCATGCCGCAGCACTGCTCTTTATCGACCAGCAGGTAAGGCACTTCGTTGTGGTCCAGTACTTTGAGCAGGTCGTGGCCGATGCCGGGCTCGTTGTAATTGACGTAGCAGGTGGAATAGATCACCACTTTGCCTGGGGTCTTGGCGCCGTCGCGCACCGGGTGCGGTGGCGACTCTGGCGCGCCGGAGCGGAACCTCTGCGTGGCCAGCTCGGGGAGCCAGGCGTCTTTGTCGACGCCGAGTACTTTTTCCATCAGGGCGCGGGCCGGCTTGGTTTTACTGACGGCATTGACCGCCTGCACCACGATGGGAATGCCGGCAAATTTGCCGTGCGTGTCGGTGGAGGCGAGGAATTTTTCAGCCGCACCCACTTCACCTTTTTTGAACTTGATGGCCTTGGCCTGCAGCATGGTGTGCGGAAAGTCGAGGTTGAACTCGTGCGGCGGCACATAAGGGCACTTGGTGAGGTAGCACAGGTCGCACATGAAGCACTGGTCCACCACTTTCCAGTAGTCTTTTTTGTCCACGCCATCGACTTCGCCGGTCTTGCTTTCGTCCACCAGGTCAAACAGCGTGGGAAAAGAGCCGCACAGGCTCACACAACGGCGGCAACCGTGACAGATGTCAAAGATGCGCTCCATTTCATGGAGCACTTTGTCTTCGTTGTAGTAGTCCGGGTTTTGCCAGTCGATCGCGTGGCGCGTCGGCGCTTGCAGGTTGCCTTCTGTGGCCATGGTCTTGCCTCTTAAAGTGATTTGCGAAAGGGCTTTGTGCTTGATAAAGCCCTTTCACAAACCCCTGCGCCCTTTTTCAAGGGCGCAGAAGAAAGCGAGTCGCCGCCTTGTGGGTAGCGTTTCAGCAGGAGGAAATCAATCCACCAGTTCGGCCAAAGCCTTGGCGTAACGGTTGGCGTGTGAACGCTCAGCCTTGGCCAGGGTTTCAAACCAGTCAGCCACTTCGTCATGACCTTCGTCACGAGCGGTCTTGGCCATGCCGGGGTACATGTCGGTGTACTCGTGGGTCTCGCCTGCAACAGCAGATGCGAGGTTTTGACGGGTAGCGCCGAAAGGCATGCCGGTGGCTGGGTCGCCGCACTGCTCGAGCCACTCGAGGTGACCGTGCGCGTGACCGGTTTCGCCTTCAGCGGTAGAGCGGAACAGCGCTGCCACGTCTGGTTGACCTTCGACGTCAGCTTTGTTTGCGAAATACAAATAACGGCGGTTGGCCTGAGATTCGCCGGCAAATGCGGCTTTCAGGTTTTCTTCCGTTTTGGAGCCTTTGAGAGCAGCCATGGAAATCTCCTTGGGGTTGATGAAAAGTCGTTTGTTGGCCTTGGAATAACTCCAAAGAC